>NZ_JADBRS010000005.1:0-256405 GCF_014930775.1 Enterobacter cloacae complex sp. P38RS | reverse complement strand
GTCAATCGCACGCTCTGGTTCTGGGATGTAAGAATCCAGGAAGCCAGCCAGTTCGATGATTTTCGCTTCCCACTCAGCGTCGCCTTCCAGCGCTTTCAGCGCGGAACCACGAACGATTGGAGTGTCGTCGCCCGGGAAATCGTACTGAGACAGCAGTTCACGAACTTCCATCTCTACCAGTTCCAGCAGCTCTTCGTCATCAACCATGTCGCATTTGTTCAGGAACACGATGATGAAAGGAACGCCTACCTGACGACCCAGCAGGATGTGCTCACGAGTCTGAGGCATTGGGCCGTCAGTCGCAGCAACAACCAGGATCGCGCCGTCCATCTGCGCAGCACCGGTGATCATGTTTTTAACATAGTCGGCGTGGCCTGGGCAGTCTACGTGTGCGTAGTGGCGAGTCGGGGTGTCGTACTCAACGTGAGAGGTGTTGATGGTGATACCACGAGCTTTTTCTTCTGGTGCGTTATCGATCTGGTCGAATGCACGAGCAGAACCACCGTAGGTTTTAGCCAGAACGGTAGTGATTGCAGCGGTCAGCGTTGTTTTACCATGGTCAACGTGGCCGATAGTACCGACGTTAACGTGCGGTTTTGTACGTTCAAACTTTTCTTTAGACATCGATTGTCCCTCTAAGACACGGATAAATCGGTGATATCACCACATCAACCAGGCGAAATGCCTGAATTGTTGAATACAGTAAAATTGAAACAGAGAGAAACGGGAAGGAGAAGTGAAGTGGTGCTGATACCCAGAGTCGAACTGGGGACCTCACCCTTACCAAGGGTGCGCTCTACCAACTGAGCCATATCAGCACGTATTGGAGCGGGCAGCGGGAATCGAACCCGCATCATCAGCTTGGAAGGCTGAGGTAATAGCCATTATACGATGCCCGCATCCTGAAACTCGGCTACCCAGTTCTTTCTGTAACAAAAAAAGAGATTTCTCTCTTTTTCAGTTTGAGCTGGCTAATTTTTCCAACCAGCTCCGGCGGCATTTACGCTGCCAGAAAGTGGTGGTGGGGGAAGGATTCGAACCTTCGAAGTCTGTGACGGCAGATTTACAGTCTGCTCCCTTTGGCCGCTCGGGAACCCCACCGGACTTGATGGTGCCGACTACCGGAATCGAACTGGTGACCTACTGATTACAAGTCAGTTGCTCTACCTACTGAGCTAAGTCGGCATCAAGTAGCGCGCATTCTATGGATACCTGCGCGGTCATGCAACTAAAAATTTGCATAAAACGTTCTTTCGCTCACATTTTATGCGAACGCAGCGCTAAGCGATGTAAAAGTAGCCATTGCGGGTCAAATAATCAACATACAGGCATGATTTACATCGCATACACCGTAGCGTGACGGCTTCCGCGTAACGCAGCGCTTTCCATCTTTTTTCTTATTATTCCCGCCATCTGGTGTTAACCTCCTGCCCATTGTCCAAAATTAACTGTGTGATGAGCCACGTCCCGGCAGCATAGCGCTGGCTCACTGAAGCATGCTTATGAGCAAAAAAGAGCAAACGTTAATGACGCCTTATCTTCACTTTAACCGCAGCCAGTGGGCTGCCCTGCGTGATTCCGTCCCTATGACGCTGACGGAAGGTGAAATCGCACGGTTAAAAGGGATAAACGAAGATCTGTCCCTGGAAGAGGTGGCAGAAATTTATCTCCCCCTCTCTCGCTTGCTTAACTTCTATATCAGCTCCAACCTGCGCCGTCAGGCGGTGCTGGAGCAGTTCCTCGGAACCAATGGTCAGCGCATTCCTTATATCATTAGTATTGCGGGCAGCGTGGCCGTGGGTAAAAGCACTACCGCACGCGTGCTGCAGGCGCTGCTGAGCCGCTGGCCGGAACACCGCAGCGTTGAGTTGATCACCACCGACGGCTTCCTGCACCCGAACGAGGTCTTAAAAGAACGCGGGCTGATGAAGAAGAAGGGCTTCCCGCTCTCTTATGATATGCACCGTCTGGTAAAATTTGTCTCTGACCTGAAATCTGGCGTGCCGCACGTCACGGCGCCGGTCTATTCACACCTGATTTACGACCGCATCCCGGATGGGGATAAAACGGTAGTCCAGCCGGATATCCTGATCCTTGAAGGTTTGAACGTGCTGCAAAGCGGCATGGACTATCCTCATGACCCGCATCATGTATTCGTTTCGGATTTCGTCGATTTCTCTATTTATGTTGATGCGCCGGAAGATCTGCTGCAGAACTGGTATATCAACCGCTTCCTGAAGTTCCGCGAAGGGGCATTCACCGACCCGGACTCCTATTTCCACCACTACGCCCAGCTTTCTGAAGAAGAGGCGATTAATGTGGCCAGGGGGCTGTGGAATGAGATCAACTACGTGAACCTCAAAGAGAACATCCTCCCGACGCGCGAGCGTGCGAGCCTGATCCTCACCAAGAGCGAGAAGCACGCCGTCGACCAGATTCGCCTGCGAAAATAGTCAGGCAGACATAAAAAAACCGGCTTAGCGCCGGTTTTTTTTCGTTATGCGTGCGGCTTCTCGCCATTTTCATCCTGATCGACCGCAAAGCAGGCGACCAGCTGACCGCCATAATCCTTCAGCTGCGGCTGAAGCTGGGTGCACGGGCCAAAGCGGCGGCTGCAGCGCGCGTTGAAGGCACACCCCGGCGGCGGATTCAGCGGACTTGGCAGTTCACCCGTCAGCTTAATGCGCTCGCGACGATCGTCCGGGTTCAGACGCGGCGTCGCAGACAGCAGCGCCTGGGTGTACGGATGACGAGGATTATTAAAGATCTGCTCTTTGGTCCCCTTCTCCACGCAGCGCCCCAGATACATCACCATCACTTCATCGGCAATATGCTCCACCACCGACAGGTCGTGAGAGATGAACACATAAGACAGCCCCAGATCCTGCTGGAGATCCATCATCAGGTTCAGCACCTGCGCGCGCACGGACACGTCGAGCGCCGAAACCGGCTCATCGGCAATCACCACATCCGGATCGAGCATCAGCCCGCGGGCGATGGCGATACGCTGACGCTGGCCGCCGGAGAACATGTGCGGGTAGCGATCGTAATGCTCGGTTTTGAGGCCGACCTTCGCCATCATTGCCAGCGCTTTTTCACGGCGCTGCTCTTTGCTCAGATTGCTGTTAATCAGCAGGGGCTCTTCCAGGATCTGTCCCACTTTTTTACGCGGGTTCAAAGAACCGTACGGATTCTGGAACACAATCTGGATTTTCTGGCGGCGCAGCTTCTGCGCCTGCGGATCGTGCTTGAGCAGATCCTGGCCCTGATAATAAAGCTCACCGCCGGTCGGGACTTCAATCATCGTCAGCAGACGGCCCAGCGTCGATTTCCCGCAGCCTGACTCCCCCACCACCGCCAGCGTTTTACCGCGTTCGAGGTTAAAGGAGACGCCGTCCAGCGCTTTCACCAGGCGCTCGGGGGCAAAAATCCCCTTTTTCACCGGGTAGTGTTTTTTCAGGTCGATGGCCTGCAACAGCGGCTGCTGCGTGGTGGCCTGTTGCGTACTCATAGTGTTGGCCTCCCGGCATCATCGAGTGGGTAGTGGCATTTTGACTGTCGACCGTCGGCCAGCAGATTCAGCTCTGGCTCCTCAACGCGGCATTTGTCCGTGGCATACGGGCAGCGCGGATTAAGCAGACAGCCCTGCGGACGGTCGTATTTGCCCGGAACCACGCCCGGCAGCGACGCCAGACGCGCTTTGTCCTGGGCAAACTCCGGCAGCGCGCGCAGCAGTGCCTGCGTATACGGATGACGCGGCGCGCGGAAGATATCGTGCGAATTTCCGGTCTCAACCACCTGGCCCGCGTACATCACGATGATCTTGTGTGCGGCTTCGGCCACCAGCGCCAGATCGTGCGTAATCAGCACCAGCGCCATGTTCTCTTTCTGTTGCAACTCCAGCAGCAGCTCGATGATTTGCGCCTGGATGGTCACATCCAGCGCCGTTGTCGGTTCATCCGCAATCAGCAGCTTTGGTCGACAGGCAATCGCCATGGCGATCATCACGCGCTGGCTCATCCCACCGGAAAGCTGGTGCGGGTATACGTCCAGCCGCGATGCCGGGTCAGGAATACCCACCTGGTTCAGCAGGTCGATCGCGCGCTGGCGACGGGTTTTCTTGTTACCACCCTGGTGCACCTTAATCGCTTCCATAATCTGGAAGCCGACCGTGTAGCACGGGTTCAGGCTGGTCATCGGGTCCTGGAAGATCATCGCCACTTCGGCGCCCACCAGCTGGCGGCGCTGTTTCTCAGAAATGCGCTTAAGGTCCTGACCGTTGAACTGCAGGTTTTCCGCCATCACGCGGCCCGGGTAATCAATCAGCCCCATGATTGCCAGTGAACTCACCGACTTACCGGAACCGGACTCCCCGACGATACCAACCACTTCGCCCTGGTTGACGCTGTAGCTGATGCGGTCCACGGCGCGAAACGGGGTGCCTTCGTCGCCGAAGTGCACCGATAATTTATCTACATTTAATAACGCCATCTCGTGCCTCTTACTGCTTCAGTTTGGGATCAAGCGCATCACGCAGGCCATCACCCATCAGGTTAAATGCCAGCACCGTCAGCAGGATTGCCAGACCCGGGAAGGTGACAACCCACCAGGCGCTTTGTGCGAACTGCAACACGTCGGAGAGCATGGTGCCCCACTCCGGTGTTGGCGGCTGCGCACCCATGCCCAGGAAGCCAAGAGCGGCCATATCAAGAATGGCGTTAGAGAAACCGAGCGACGCCTGAACGATCAGCGGCGCAAGGCAGTTAGGGAAGATATTAACGAACATCTGGCGCATCGCACCGGCACCCGCCACGCGAGAGGCGGTGACGTAGTCGCGGTTCACTTCCACCAGCACCGCCGCGCGTGTTAATCGCACGTAGTGAGGAAGCGCCACGAAGGTCAGCGCCAGGGCGGCGTTACCGATCGACGGGCCGAAGATCGCCACCAGCACCAGAGCCAGCAGCAGGCTTGGCAGTGCCAGCATGATGTCGACGATACGCATAATGATGTTATCAACGATGCCGCCGAAGTAACCGGCAACCAGGCCGAGGATGATCCCCATAATCAGGGAGAGCACCACCACCAGACAGCCAACCAGCAGCGACAAACGCGCGCCGTACATCAGACGCGACAGCACATCGCGGCCCACATCATCGGTACCCAGCAGGTGCGCCAGACTACCGCCGTCCTGCCAGGCAGGAGGTGCCAGCAGCGCATCGCGGAACTGATCCGCCGGGTTATACGGCGCCAGAAAGTTCGCAAACACCGCAATCAGGATCATGATAGCGACATACACCAGCCCGACTACCGCGCCTTTATTGCGCTTGAAGTAGTGCCAGAACTCCTGCAGCGGCGTCATTGGAACCGGTGCAGCAACAGCTTTGTTTTCAGAAACCTGTGACATGATGGCCCCTTACTTCTTATGACGAATACGCGGGTTCACCACGCCGTACAGCAAATCGACCAGCAGGTTGACGAGGATAATCATCGTCGCGACCAGCAGCACCCCACCCTGCACCACCGGATAGTCACGGCGTTGCAGCGCATCAATGAGCCAGCGTCCGAGGCCCGGCCAGGAGAAGATGGTTTCCGTCAGGATCGCCCCCGCCAGCAGCGTACCCACCTGGAGGCCGATAACGGTCACCACCGGCAGCATGGCGTTACGCAGCGCGTGGACGATGATGACGCGCATGCGGGTTAAACCTTTGGCGCGCGCGGTACGGATGTAATCTTCACCCAGCACTTCCAGCATGGAGGAACGGGTCATACGCACGATCACCGCCAGAGGAATGGTGCCCAGCACCATGGCAGGCAGGATCATGTGCGCAACGGCATCAATGAAGTTGCCCTCCTCGCCCCAGATGGCCGTGTCGATCAGCATAAAGCCGGTTAACGGATTGGTATCATCAAGGAAGACCATATCGCTGACGCGTCCGGAGACCGGCGTCAGGTTCAATTGCACCGAGACCAGCATGATCAGCATCATGCCCCACCAGAAGATAGGCATGGAGTAACCGGTCAGCGCCAGACCCACGGCGGTATGGTCGAAAATAGAGCCACGCTTAACGGCAGCCAGTACCCCAACAGGAATACCCACCGCAGTGGCGAAAATCATGGCGCAGATGCCAAGCTCCAGCGTCGCTTTAAAACGCGGCACGAACTCGTCCCACACCGGAAGACGGCTTTTTAACGAAATCCCTAAGTCACCGTGCATCACGCCCCAGATATAGTGGAGGTACTGCTGCCACATCGGCTTATCGAGGCCGAGTTCAGCCAGCAGCTGCGCATGACGTTCAGGGGAGATACCACGCTCGCCCGCCATAATCATTACCGGGTCGCCGGGGATCATATGGACGAAGGCAAAAGTGAGAAGGGTGATACCGATAAACGTCGGGATAACAAGTCCCAGACGTCGGAGGATGAACTGCAACATAACCCGGATTCTCTCTGATGACGCACGGCCAGTGGCGTGACGTCTGTATTGCTCACAAATCTTATTCCCTCCCCTTTCAGAGAGGCAATAAAGCACTGCTGCCGGGTGGCGCTACGCTTACCCGGCCTACATACCGTAGGCCAGTGCAAGCGCAACGCCGCCTGGCGTTGCTTTTAATTATTCAACCGATACGTTTTCGAAGTGGTGTTTGCCCAGTGGATCAACCACGTAGCCCTTCACTTCTTTACGTACTGGCTCATACACGGTGGAGTGAGCAACAATCAGCGCCGGAGCCTGATCGTGCATAACAACCTGAGCCTGCTTGTAGAGTTCAATACGTTTGTTGTGATCGTCGGTCGCACGCGCCGGCTGGATCAGGTCTTCAAACGGCTTGTAGCACCAGCGAGAGTAGTTAGAGCCGTCTTTCGCTGCCGCACAGCTGAACAGGGTGGCGAAGAAGTTGTCCGGATCCCCGTTGTCACCGGTCCAGCCCATCATTACCGCCTGGTGCTCACCCGCTTTGGCGCGCTTCAGATACTCGCCCCACTCGTAGGTCACAATCTTGGCCTGAACGCCAATTTTCGCCCAGTCAGCCTGGACCATTTCCGCCATACGGCGTGCGTTCGGGTTGTACGGACGCTGTACCGGCATCGCCCACAGCTCGACGGTAAAGCCTTTGTCCTGGCCCGCTTCTTTCAGCAGCGCTTTCGCTTTCTCAGGATCGTAACTGTAGTCCTTAACGTCGTCGTTATAGCCCCACATGGTTGGTGGGATCAGGTTCTTGGCAGCAACGCCCGCGCCCTGGTAAACGGCCTTGATGATCGCTTCTTTGTTCACCGCGTAGGTCAGCGCCTGACGTACTTTCACGTCATCAAACGGTTTCTTCTCGGTGTTGAAGGAGAGATAGCCCACGTTCAGGCCCGCCTGCTCCATCAGGTTGATGTTCTTGTCCTGCTTCATGCG
This sequence comes from Enterobacter cloacae complex sp. P38RS, assembly GCF_014930775.1. NCBI lineage: Bacteria > Pseudomonadati > Pseudomonadota > Gammaproteobacteria > Enterobacterales > Enterobacteriaceae > Enterobacter > Enterobacter cloacae complex sp. P38RS. Next base: position 249,009 of record NZ_JADBRS010000005.1, on the reverse strand, counting down.
CGCGATGTCTGCCGGGTTCGGGTACGGCATCACCTGGCATTCATTTTTCTGCAGTTTAGCGTAACGTACGGATGCGTCAGGCGTGATGGAGAAGACCAGACGGTCGATCTGCGGCTTGGTGCCCCAGTAGCCCGGGAAGGCTTTATACAGAATACGGGAGTCTTTCTGGTACTGCAGCAGCTGGAACGGGCCGGTACCGATTGGGTTCAGGTCCACTTTTTCCGGCGTGCCGGCTTTCAGCATGTTGTCCGCATACTCTTTAGAGAGAATAGAGGCGAAGTCCATGGCCAGGTCAGCCAGGAATGGCGCTTCCGGACGGGTCAGCACGAACTGAACGGTTTTATCGTCTACTTTTTTCACTTCGGCGATCAGGTCCGGCAGACCCATCCCTTCGAAGTATTCGTAGCTGCCGCCAGACACTTTGTGGTACGGGTTCTGGGCGTTTTTCTGACGGTCGAAGGAGAACACAACGTCGTCGGCGTTAAAGTCGCGCGTTGGTTTGAATTCTTTGCTGTCCTGCCACTTCACGCCCTGGCGCAGGTGGAAGGTATAGGTTTTGCCGTCTTCGCTGATGTCCCACTTCTCGGCCAGACCCGGAATCACTTCCGTGGTGCCGGTTTTGAATTCAACCAGACGGTTATAGATCGGTACAGAGCTTGCGTCGTAAGTCGTACCAGAGGTAAAGAGCTGTGGGTTAAAGCCTTCCGGCGAGCCTTCAGAACAGTAAACCAGGGTTTTTGCCTGTACGCTTGCTGCCACGGTCATAGCCACCAGGCTCAGACCAAGCTTCAGCATCCCTGACTTCTTCAAGGAAATACTCATTATTCTGCTCCAATGTGATGTTTTGCTTTGTTGTGTTACGCCGCCAGACCTTTATTTATTTTTTACCCGGTCCGGTCGGAGGTGCCCGAAGGCGTTAAAGGGATGGAGAATCCTTTCAGAAGAGCGTTTGAGTTGCAGCGCAGATCGTCCCTGAAATGCCCCTCATGCCCTACAATCTGTCAACAGAATGTGAAAACGTCAATACAGGTGACGGGGATTTGCGCCGAGTGTGAGAAACCGCAAACAAAGATTAAAAAAACCCTGAACGCCAGTTTTCAGCAGGGAAATTTATGCTACTCGCCAACTTGCAGCACAAATATCTTCATATTTCGCAACAATCAGTGATTAACTTTTATTCAGAATGGGTAAATTTTCTTGCAGAATGGTGATTATCTGAGCACTAAATACCGCGAACGTTAAAACGCACAGCGAAAAATGCTGAGGTTATCCATAAGCAACGCGAAAAAAGATCAATCTATATATAAAAAAATACAATGGATTATGTCACAAAATCGTTAACAGGCAGGAAGAAGCGGGGATAAGGGGCATTTTACTGAATCAGGATAAGTAAGCCGTTAATGCAAAAAGGGCTAACCTTGCGGTTAGCCCTTTTCAGAATGTGGTCGGCGAGAGAGGATTCGAACCTCCGACCCACTGGTCCCAAACCAGTTGCGCTACCAAGCTGCGCTACTCGCCGAATGCGGAGCGCATCTTACTGCTGAGGTGCGCCCCCGTCAATCCCTTATTTTCAAAAAGCCATTCAACTGGCGATATTCTCGCCAGAGCAGCTACTGCGCGGCTTTTGCGGTGTTATCAGGGAGTTTACACCAGTTGTTGTTTTCGTTAATCCCACCGTTCGGTGAGGTATAGCCGAGGCAACCCATAATGGTGTCGTACAGCTCAACGTGACGGCGCGGCACCTTCATTTCCGCCTCTTTCTTAAGCTGCGCAAACATCTTCGCTTTCTCCGGATTTTCAAGATACTTATCCGACATCCACATGATCATCGGCACGCGGAACTGCTCCGGCGGTGCCAGCTTGCGCGGCGTACCGTGCAGGTGCTCTTTCTCATTAATGGACTCACCGTGGTCTGCGGCGTAGATAACAATCGCTTTTTTATCACGCAGCTGGTCAATCACGCGGCTCAGGAAGGTATCCACATACAGAACGGAGTTATCGTAGGCGTTGATCAGCTCCTGCTTGCTGCAGTCTTTATTAATGCCTACGCACTCAGGCTGCCATTTCGCGAAATCACGCGTGTAACGCTGGTAATAACTGTAATGCGACCCTTTGGTATGCAGAATGACGAGATGTTTGCCCTGCGGGTGATTCTTCAGAGACTGGGACATCTCCTCAAGCAGCAGCATGTCGTCAACGTTTTTCCCGCGGTTGCGAGGCTCGGCACCTATCTGCTCACGATACGCGATGTTATCTGCCAGCGTGTTGGTGTAGAACCACATCTCACTTTGCATGGCGAACAGATCGGAGCTAAATCCAAGCTGCTTCAGCACGGCAAAGACGTTTTGCTCTTTGAGGGTACGCTGCGGGTTATCGCTCGCCCCGCCTTCACGCACAAACATACAGCGCAACGAGAGCTTCGTGGCGGTATCGCAGGAATAGCCGCGGTAAGCCACCAGATTCTTCTCCTGCGCCAGTTTCGGCGTGGTATCGCGGTCATAACCGAGGATACCCATATGATCCCAGCGCGTCGTTTCACCGATGACAAAGACTACGTAAGTATCATCCAGCCCGTCAGCCGGCGCCTGGTAGGTGAACTTTTTGGTCGGGTTAATCAGCGATTTCACATCGCTGGATTCGTCCGCCTGTGCCCAGGCGTAAAGACCTAACGCGGACAGCCAGTTGGACGGCAGATACGAGTTAGCCACCACGCCGCCATAGCTCGGCATATCCACACCCGTCGCTTTTTCGATCCGTTTTTGCTGTTTTTCCATCAGGCGAATCGGCGCCCACACCAGCAGGCCCGCCAGCAGAACGACGGCGACGTTGCGGATACGCTGTCCCCGGGTACGCAGCTGGCGTAACAGGGTATAACGGCAGGTATTACTCCAGATAAAGAAGAGCGGGATCAGGCAGGTCAAAATCGTCCATATGATGAACCCTTGACCCACCACCTCTTTCGAGAGGTCGATGTCCGTGGTCATCACCGAGGCGACAATACCGTAGCCAATGACCACGTTCATGAATGTCATGTAATAGCTTGCGGCGGCAGAGATAATCACCACCAGCGAGGCCAGAATTTGCCATGTACGTCGGCCAAAAAGTGAGAGCAGGCGTAACAGGAAGAAGGTTGCCAGGATAGAGCCAAACACTTCAATGACGGCAAAAATTCCATTTCTTACGCTGAGGTGTTCGAAATAACCTTCCACACGTCTGAACAGTACCGCGCCATTCAGAAACAAACCGATATAGACAGCCAGCATCAGACACAATCTTTGCTGGGTAAGAGACCTAATATATTTCATGCAAACAACCCTGGGGGAAGGGGTATAAAGATCCGCCGAATCTCAGTGAGAAAGCTGACAGAGTAAGTAGATGCGAGCGAAACCGTTATCAGAAACGTCTACAAGCGCGATAAGTAGACCACAGCGGGAAAGAAAAGTGGCAGCAGAGAGTGTGATCGAGGAAATTTTTTACAAAATAACAAGTCCGAAAGTGATGTTGAGATAAAAAAAGAGGCCCTGAGGCCCCTTTTCATCGAATCATGCATGCGCTTCTTTATACACCTCGCGCTGCGGCTGACGAATCGTTGTGGACAGCGCCAGCGAGATAATCAGCAAGGCAAATATCACGCAGAAGGTTACGTAGAAGCCACCGAACAGCGAGGCAATCAGCGACCCGCAGATACTGCCGATACCGAAGCCGAGATAAATGACGCCGTAGTTTTTCGCCAGATTGTTGAGGCCAAAGAACTCGCTCACCAGCGACGGGAAAACGGTAATGGTGCCGCCGAAGTTAAAGGCGACGCAGGCAATCGCCGCAAAGAAGGTCGCCTCGTTCAGCGGTGCAAACAGCAGCGCCGCCATGCCTACCAGAGAGATGACCTGCCCCAGCGTAATCACGCGGATGCGGGCGATTTTGTCAGACAGGATACCGAGCACCAGACGACCCGAGAGGTTAGCAATGGAGATGACCGTCACCGCATTCGCCGCCGTCGCGGCATCCAGTTTTACCATCCCCTGCGCGATATCCTTTGCCACACCGATGACATACAGACCGCTCATGCAGGCCGTCAGGAACATCACCGCCAGCATCCAGTACTGCGGTTTACGCATGGACTGCGCGAGGGTGAAATCATTCTCCACCACGCCGTTAACGGTTTTCACTTCCTGCTGCGGGGCATCTTTCATCAGCGTGGCGCCAAACAGAATCATCACCAGGACAATTGCCCCCCAGATCATGAACGTTTTTTCGAGGCCAACGGACGCCAGCAGTTGAGAGTCGATAAATTTAAAGCCAAGGCTGCCCAGGCCATAGGAGCCGATAGCAAACGCGGAGATCAAGCCTTTACGCTCCGGGAACCACTTCACGCAGTTCGACAGCGTCAGCAGGTAACCTGCGCCGTCCGCCAGCCCCACCAGCACGCCGGCGCTCAGCCACAGCATCATCAGGTTGCTGGAATGCGCCGTCAGGAAAAAGCCCAGGCCCAGCAGAATGCCGGAGGCCATGGTCACGCGCTTCACGCCGAAGCGTTCCTGAAGTTTGCCCGCCACGGAAGAGGAAATCGCTAATCCAAGACTCAGCAAGCCGAAAGAGAATGCCACCTGGCTTATCGGCGCGCCGAGCTTATCAGACAAGGCGCTGTTAAACAGACTCCAGGTATAGACCGAACCCAGTGCGAACTGGGTAATGATGGTGCCGAATAGCGTCAGCCAGCGCGTGCGGTTATAGGTTGAGGTGTTCATGGCAGTATCCTGCAAGAGAAATTAAGGAAATTCGCTGAGGACACGATAAACAAAACCCCTAAACGCCAGGGGTAAAACGGCATGAAATGCAGGAGAAACGGAATGAAATGCCTGGAAGCGGGAATGAACGACCTTGCCAGAGAAGAAAACGTTTAAAGGTGAGTGACCACTATCACCACACCCCTCGCCGTTATTGTATTAAATATGTTACCGCAGCGTTTAAAAAAGTAACAACCCTAAAATTTGGCGCTTAAGCCCAGGGTATACAAATATTCTTCTTCCGACTGCTGGTTGTAGCTGATCTTCGCCCAGGGGTGTAAATCGCCGTACTGGGTATCAACACGCCACCCCAGCGAGTTCACGCTGGCATGCCAGAGGGGTTCGGTAAGCGACTGCGCGGTGGTTGTATCACTAAACGTATTTACCGTTGAGGGTGGAGTGCCCTCTGTGCGCCACGCCATGACCGGCCCGGTTGTGATATGCCCCGCCACGGGAAAATTCCAGCCAACGCTCAGAACGGTTTCCGCATCCGAACCGGATGGGTCGTTCAGCGAAAAGCCCGCAGCATTCTGCGAATGGTTAATACGCTCCGCGAGAATATCTTCATAACGAGGTTGGTGATCGGCGTCCCATGTATAGCGTTCTGTCGTATTACTTTGTGCATCTGAAACGATATATTCCTGTTGCCACGCAAAAACGGTGTTACATATAAGCAGGCAGGCTGAAACGCCCACCAGGCCAGAAGCAGCATGGCGACCACTGATTTTTTTTATCATCATCAAAGCGACTCCAGAAAGAGCCGAGTTCGGCGATATATGTCATTGTTCGAAGAGGTATTAGGGCATATAGCCCTGTATTAACTATTGTCTCTTTAGCAGACACGTCAAGCCGGGCAGATTGAAATTTTTGCGTTTATCGTATCAGGAAGGGAGATGACCTATGCAACGTTGCGGTTGGGTAAGCCAGGATCAGCTTTATATCGATTATCACGACAAGGAATGGGGCGTACCGGAAACCGACGGTGAAAAACTGTTTGAAATGATTTGCCTTGAAGGCCAGCAGGCCGGTCTGTCGTGGATCACCGTTCTGAAAAAGCGTGAGAACTACCGCAATGCCTTCCACCGGTTCAATCCGGCTGCGGTGGCCGCCATGACCGACGACGACGTGGAAAGGCTGGTTCTGAATCCCGGTATCATCCGCCATCGCGGTAAAATTCAGGCCATTATCGGTAACGCGAGGGCTTATCTGGCGATGGAGCAAAACGGCGAACCCTTCTCAGCATTTGTCTGGTCGTTTGTGGATAACGAGCCGAAGGTGACGCGGGCCGCCACGCTTGCAGAGATCCCAACCTCGACCCCTGCCTCGGATGCCCTGTCGAAAGCGCTGAAAAAACGCGGCTTCAAGTTTGTGGGCACCACCATCTGTTACTCCTTTATGCAAGCCTGCGGGCTGGTCAATGACCATATTACGGGCTGCATCTGCCACCCGGAGGGCAACCATGATCCGCAAATGGCACAGTGAGAATACCGCTCAGCTCCTGAGACTGTGGCTTGAGAGCACCACCGAGGCGCATCCGTTTATCGACGCCGCCTACTGGAAAGCGAACGAAGCGCTGGTGCGGGATGAATACCTTCCCGCCGCCGAAACCTGGGTCTGGGAGGAGAACGGCACGCCGCGCGGTTTTATCAGCGTCATACAGTCGCAGTTTGTGGGGGCGCTGTTCGTTACGCCAGCGTATATCGGAAAAGGCATCGGGCGCGCGCTGCTGAACCATGTTCAACAGCGCTTCCCGCACTTAACCCTGGAGGTGTATCAGAAAAACGTCCGGGCGGTGAATTTCTACCATGCTCAGGGCTTTCGCATTGAAGACAGCGCCTGGCAGGATGACACCCAACACCCGACATGGATCATGAGCTGGCAGGCGGATCAAACGCCGTTAAGGTAAGCTCGGGCCCCTCATATTTCTCGACCCAGGCCAGCGCCGTGTTCCCTGCGCAACCATTCCCCAGCTTCGAGCTGGGGAGATCTTTGGTCAGCACGTTAACCGCCCCGTTTTTACAGATCCCACCTTCGGTGGGCTCAAGGTCGGGCCAGGCTCCCTGATGAATACAGATCACGCCTGGCTTAATCCCGTCGCTGACCACCGCCCCTGCCAGCACCTGTCCACGCTGGTTCCAGACGCGCACCACGTCACCGTCCGCAATCCCACGCGCTTTGGCGTCTAAAGTATTCAGCGTAATTGGCTCCCGCCCGGCGACCGCATACTGCTCGCGCAGAGAGGTGTAGTTAAGCTGACTGTGCAGACGATGCGCCGGATGGGCAGACAGCACCTGCAGCTGCGCCGGCTGAGCGTTGCCGTGCCACTCGTCCGGCTCCAGCCACGAAGGGTGTGGCGGACAATCGGCATATCCAAAGCTGGCGATGCGCTCGCTGTAGATCACAATCTTGCCGCTCTCGGTTTTCAGCGGATGGTTTTCCGGGTCGCGACGGAAATCGGCGAAACGGACAAATCGGGCGTTCTGTTCGCTTTCCGGCATTTCGAGAATCTGGTTCGCCTCCCAGAATTCAGCAAATGGCGGAAGCGTCACGCCCTGCGCCGCACCACGCTGTCCGGCGATCTGGTAGAAACTCTCCAGCCACTGAAGGTCATTTTTCCCTTCGGTAAAGCGTTCGCGACCGCCCGCTTCCCAGAGCTCGCTCAGTTCAGCAAACACGTCAAAATCATCACGCGCTTCATCACGCGGGGCCACCACGCGCTTCATCGGCACCATATGCTGGTTGCTGTAATCGCCGGTCATGGTGAGATCGTTACGCTCAAACGACGTGGTCGCCGGCAGCACGATATCGGCATGTTTGGCCGAGGCGGTCCAGAAGCACTCGGAAATCACCACCAGCTCCGGCTTTTGCCAGGCGCGGATCAGGCGATTGGTATCCTGATGGTGCGTGAAGTTTGCCCCGCCCGCCCACCAGACAAACTTAATGTCCGGGAAGTGGCGGTCCAGACCGTTATGCTGATAAAAACCGCCCGGGTTTTCCAGGGCTTCAACGATTCGCGCCACCGGGATTTTATCCACGGCATCCACGCCGCCCTGCACCGAGCCTTGCAGGGACGCCAGCACCGCCGCTTTACGCGTTGGGTTACCGCCGTTCGCAAAATGATAGGAAAGACCAAAACCGCCGCCCGGCGTACCAATCTGTCCTAGCATCGCGGCAAGGGTCACCAGCATCCAGTGTTTCTGCTCGCCAAACTGCTGGCGCTGCATCCCCCAGCCGGACATTAACATCGTGGTATTTTTATGGAACAGTGCCGCCAGTTCGCGGATTTTAGCGGCTGGAACGCCACAAATTTCCGCGGCCCACTCTGCCGTTTTCACTACCCCATCAGATTGGCCCGTCAGGTAGTCGGCGAATTTGTCGAAGCCGGAGGTGCACCGGGCGAGGAAATCGCGGTCGTGCCAGCCGTTCTCCACCAGCGTATGGGCGATACCCAGCATCATCGCCACGTCGGTGCCCATATGCGGAGCAATCCACTCGGCGCAGTCGCCGAAGAAGTCCATGGTTTCAGAACGCATCGGATCAATGCAGATGATGCGTTTGCCGCTTTTGCGCAGCGCGTCGAAATACCCCATCCCCTGCTCGTCGCTGGCATTCCAGGCAATTTTCAGCGTGTTCAGCGGGTTGGCGCTCCACAGCACCACCACGTCGGTGTGCTGCAGCACCAGCGGCCAGCTGGTCTGCTGCTGGTACACTTCGTTTCCTCCCACGACGTATGGCATGATCGCCTGCGCCGCACCGGTGGAGTAATCCCCGAGATGACCGGTATAGCCCCCGGCCAGGCTCATGTAGCGCTGCAGCAGGGTCGAGGCCTTGTGCAGCACGCCGTTCGAGCGCCAGCCATAGGAGCCGGCAAAAATGGACGATGGGCCATAGCTGTCGCGAATGCGCTTATGCTGCGTATGGATCAGCGCCAGCGCATCGTCCCAGCTCACGCGAACAAACTCATCCTGACCACGGATCCCCTGCGGCTTATCCGGCGAGGCCAGAAAACCTTTGCGCACCATCGGCCAGCGCACGCGCGTTTTGCTGTGCACCTGATCGCGTACGACGGTCTGTAACGAATTGGGATGTTGTGTTGGCAGTGCCCCACGGGACGACAGAACATTTTCGCCATCGGTTTCGACCAGCATCGGCCCCCAGTGGGCGGCGGTCAGAATGGTTTTTGTTGAGGTGCTCAAGCGTGCGCTCCTGGTTGCGTGCAGGTTTACGGCCTTCTCGTTGAGGTCGTTTATGGTTTGTCACAAATTTCAGAGTTATACCCGGAATTTTCTCCGTATCTGGACGTCATAATCAACTGCCACGCTCGCCGTGGCAAAGAATAAAAAGGATTAAGGAAAGAAGATGAAAAAACGCGTACTCGTTATTGCCGCTCTGGTGAGCGGTGCACTGGCTGTTTCTGGCTGCACAACCAACCCTTACACCGGTGAGCGCGAAGCGGGTAAATCCGGCATTGGCGCAGGTATCGGCTCGCTGGTCGGCGCAGGCGTTGGGGCACTCTCCTCCTCCAAGAAAGACCGCGGCAAAGGTGCGCTGATTGGCGCAGCGGCAGGTGCGGCGCTGGGCGGCGGCGTCGGTTATTACATGGACGTGCAGGAAGCGAAACTGCGCGACAAAATGAAGGGAACCGGCGTGAGCGTCACCCGCAGCGGCGATAACATCATCCTGAACATGCCGAACAACGTGACCTTTGACAGCAGCAGCGCCACGCTGAAACCTGCGGGCGCGAACACCCTGACCGGCGTGGCGATGGTGCTGAAAGAGTACAACAAGACCGCCGTGAACGTGATTGGCTACACCGACAGCACCGGCAGCCAGGATCTGAACATGCGTCTGTCTCAGCAGCGTGCCGATTCCGTGGCCAGCTCCCTGATAACCCAGGGCGTTGAAGCAAACCGCATCCGCACCAGCGGCATGGGCCCTGCCAACCCTATCGCCAGCAACAGCACGGCGGAAGGTAAAGCGCAAAACCGTCGCGTAGAGATTACGTTGAGTCCGATTCAGTAATCCCCGAGGGAGAGGGCCGGGGTGAGGGCAACAGACCGCACACCCCGGCATGAACCACTTGCCATCGTTGATTTTCCCGCTAAGGTATTCTCACTAAATTCAGGGAAATCAGCGATGAGCAAACCAGCCCGGGCCACCATCAGCGACGTGGCGAAAGCCGCCAAAACCGGTAAAACCAGCATTTCGCGCTACCTCAACGGCGAGAAACATCTGCTGTCCGACGCATTGCTGGCGCGTATTGAACAGGCCATTGCCGATCTCGACTATCGTCCCAGCCTGATGGCGCGCGGGCTCAAACGCGGTCGCACCCGTTTGATCGGCCTTATTATCGCCGATATCACCAACCCCTACTCCGTCAACGTCCTCAGCGGTATCGAGGCCGCCTGCCGCGAGAAGGGCTTCACGCCGCTGGTCTGTAATACCAACAACGAAGTCGACCAGGAGCTGCACTACCTCGATCTGCTGCGCAGCTACCAGGTGGAAGGGATTGTGGTTAACGCAGTAGGCATGCGTGAAGAGGGCCTGAACCGCCTGCAGCAGTCCTCCCTGCCCATGGTCCTCATCGACCGTAAAATCCCGGAATTCGCCTGCGATGTCGTCGGGCTGGATAACACCCAGGCAGCCACAACCGCGACCGAGCACCTGATCGAACAGGGCTTCGAAGCGATTCTTTTCCTGAGCGAACCGCTGGGCATGGTAAATACCCGACGCGACCGCCTGGCGGCATTTCGCGCCACGCTTGCGCGTTATCCCGGTACGATCGCCGAAAATGCCGAAACGCCGCTTCACGAAGCCGACCAGATCGACAACACCCTGCGCCAGTTCCATACCCGCCATCGCGGGATGCGCAAAGCCGTTATCTCCGCCAACGGGGCGCTGACGCTTCAGGTCGCCCGCTCGCTCAAGCGCATTGGCCTGCACTGGGGCAGCGATATCGGTCTGCTGGGCTTTGATGAGCTGGAGTGGGCGGAGCTGGCTGGCGTGGGTATTACGACCCTTAAACAACCCACCTGGCAGATTGGCTATGCCGCTGTAGAACAAGTGATTCGTCGTATTGAAGGCACCCGCGATGCCGTACGCGAGCAGGTCTTCTCCGGCGAGCTGATCGTTCGCGGCTCCACCGCCCGTTAATTCCCCCTTGTGATAGCGATCATAAATTCGACATCCTGATCTTTTCTTTGGAACCGGTTCCATCTAGCGTAATAGTATTGATATGTTGCGATGGAGTCCGAAGATGGGCAGGAAAATCATGGTGGTCACCGCCGCGTATGGCGCGGAACAGGTGCGACAGGCAGGCGGTCAGCGGGCGATGCTCCCCGTTATTGCAGGCGCAGGGGCAGACGGCGTGGAGATCCGCCGCGAACTGTTTAACAGCGAAGAGCTGCTGGCGCTGCCTGCACTGAGCGAATCCATCGAGCTAATGGGTCTGCTGGCGTGCTACTCCGCGCCCGCCGCCCTGTTTATGGCCGACGGCACCCTTAACCCGGACCTGCCCCGCTATCTCTCTGAGGCCAACACTCTTAACGCCCTGTGGCTGAAGGTTTCCCTCGGCCATTTCAGCGACACACAGCCTCTCGACGCCCTGCGCGCCCTGCTGAATGCCAGCGGTATGGCGCTTGTTGTGGAGAACGATCAGACCGACTGCGGGCAGCTCGCGCCCATGCGGCGCTTCCAGGCCGCCTGTCGGGAAATGGCGTTGCCCGTCACGCTGACCTTCGACATGGGCAACTGGCTGTGGGTCGGCGACTCTCCCGAAGAGGCCGCGCGTCACCTGGCCCCTGCGGTGAGCTATATCCACGTTAAAGCCGCAGTGCCGCATAAAGATAACTTCCGCGCCGTGGCGCCGGACCGCGCAGACGCGCGCTGGCTGGATCTGCTCGGCCAGCTGCCTGCAGATGCTCCGCGCGGTATTGAGTTCCCGCTGGAAGGGGCGGATTTAACCGCCGTTACCCGTCATTATGTCAACCTGCTGCGCGAGGAGTAAATCATGCACAAAACGCTGGATGCCATCACGATCGGCGAGGCTATGGCGATGTTTGTCGCGACCGAAACGGGCGAACTGAGCGCGGTAGAGCACTTTATCAAACGCGTAGCGGGCGCAGAGCTGAACGTCGCGACCGGCCTGGCGCGTCTCGGTCTGAACGTCGGCTGGGTCAGCCGCGTGGGGGATGACAGCTTTGGCCATTTCGTTCTCGACTCGCTGAAAAAAGAGAATATTGATGCCGCAGGCGTCACCCTGGACGGACGCTTTCCTACCGGCTTTCAGCTTAAATCTAAAGTCGAAAATGGAACCGATCCCATCGTGGAGTATTTCCGCAAAGGTTCGGCGGCAAGCCATCTCTCAACGGAAGATTACCACGCCGGCTATTTTGCCTCCGCGCGCCATCTGCACCTGAGCGGCGTGGCGGCGGCGCTCTCTGACAGTTCCTATGAACTGCTGGACCATGTGGCAACGACCATGAAGTCGCTGGGCAAAACGATCTCTTTCGATCCGAATTTGCGCCCGGTGCTGTGGAAAAGCGAAGCGGAAATGGTCGAGAAGCTGAACCGCCTGGCGTTCCAGGCTGACTGGGTTCTGCCGGGCCTGAAAGAGGGGATGATTCTGACGGGTGAAAATACGCCGGAAGGCATTGCTGATTTCTATCTGAATCAAGGGGTAAAAGCGGTGGTGCTGAAGACCGGTGCCGATGGTGCATGGTTCAAAACGGCAGACGGCGAACAGGGCGCGGTCGCGGCGGTGAAGGTTGAGAACGTTGTCGACACCGTCGGCGCGGGCGATGGCTTTGCCGTAGGCGTCATTAGCGCCCTGCTGGAAGGCAAACCGCTGCAGCAGGCCGTCGCGCGGGGCAATAAGATTGGCTCGCTGGCGATTCAGGTGCAGGGCGACAGCGAAGGATTGCCAACGCGAGCAGAGCTCGGCGTTTAAATTCCCTCTCCCACAGGGAGAGGGCCAGGGTGAGGGCAGCATGCCACACCAAATAATTAAGCCACCGTGTACCCTACAGACAACGGCGGTAACAACCTCAACAACAGAGGCAAGCCTATGAACAGTTCGACCAATGCAGTAAAACGCTGGTGGTACATCATGCCAATCGTGTTTATCACGTACAGCCTGGCGTACCTCGATCGTGCCAACTTCAGTTTCGCATCCGCAGCGGGGATCACCGAAGACCTCGGCATCACCAAAGGTATTTCATCCCTGCTGGGTGCCCTTTTCTTCCTGGGCTACTTCTTCTTCCAGATCCCCGGCGCGATTTACGCGGAACGCCGCAGCGTGCGTAAGCTGATCTTCATCTGTCTGATCCTGTGGGGCGCCTGCGCGTCACTGACCGGCGTGGTGAACAATATTCCTGCCCTGGCCGCCATTCGCTTTATTCTCGGCGTCGTTGAGGCAGCGGTCATGCCGGCGATGCTGATTTACATAAGCAACTGGTTTACCAAATCTGAACGTTCACGCGCGAATACCTTCCTGATCCTCGGTAACCCGGTCACCGTACTGTGGATGTCGGTCGTCTCCGGCTACCTGATCCAGTCCTTCGGCTGGCGCGAGATGTTTATCATCGAAGGGGTACCCGCAATTATCTGGGCATTCTGCTGGTGGGTGCTGGTAAAAGATAAGCCTGCCCAGGCGAAGTGGCTTTCCGAAGATGAAAAAGCCGCGCTACAGGCGCAACTGGATAAAGAGCAGCAGGGGCTGAAGGCGGTACGCAACTACGGCGAAGCGTTCCGCTCCCGCAACGTTATCCTGCTCTGCGCGCAGTACTTTACCTGGAGTATCGGCGTGTACGGGTTTGTGCTGTGGCTGCCGTCGATTATCCGCAGCGGCGGCGAGAACCTTGGCATGGTGGAAGTGGGCTGGCTCTCTTCCGTACCGTATCTCGCGGCGACCATCGCGATGATCGTTGTCTCCTGGGCGTCGGACAAGCTGCAAAACCGCAAGCTGTTTGTCTGGCCGCTGCTGCTGATTGCCGCTTTCGCCTTCATCGGCTCTTGGGCGGTGGGCGCGAATCACTTCTGGGCCTCTTATACCCTGCTGGTGGTTGCCGGTGCCGCCATGTACGCCCCGTACGGTCCGTTTTTTGCCATCATCCCGGAAATGCTGCCGCGTAACGTCGCGGGTGGTGCAATGGCATTGATAAACAGTATGGGCGCGCTGGGGTCGTTCTGCGGATCCTGGTTCGTCGGCTATCTGAACGGTGTGACCGGCAGCCCATCCGCGTCGTACATCTTTATGGGGGTAGCGCTTTTCGCCTCCGTGTGGCTTACTTTGATTGTTAAGCCTGCTAATAATCAACAGCACCTCGTCGGCGCACGCCACGCCTGAACCCTTAAAAATCAACGGAGATTAGCATGAAGCCGTCCGTCATTTTGTACAAAGCTCTGCCGGAAGATCTGCAGAAACGCCTGGAAGAACACTTCACCGTTACGCAGGTGAAGAACCTGAGCCCGGAGACCGTGGCGCAGCACGCCGATGCGTTCGCCAGCGCCGAAGGCCTGCTGGGTTCAAGCGAAAAAGTGGATGTCGCCCTGCTGGAGAAAATGCCGAAGCTTCGTGCTACCTCAACCGTTTCCGTGGGTTATGACAATTTCGACGTGGATGCCCTGAACGCCCGTAAAATCCTGCTGATGCACACGCCACATGCCCTGACGGAAACCGTGGCAGATACGCTGATGGCGCTGGTGCTCAGCACGGCCCGTCGCGTGGTGGAAGTGGCCGAGCGTGTGAAAGCCGGCGAATGGACGAAAAGCATTGGGCCGGACTGGTTCGGCGTGGATGTGCATGGCAAAACGCTGGGCATCGTGGGTATGGGGCGTATCGGGCTGGCGCTGGCGCAGCGCGCGCATTTCGGCTTCAACATGCCGATACTGTATAACGCGCGCCGTCATCACAGTGAAGCAGAAGAACGCTTCAACGCGCGTTACTGCGAGCTGGATACGCTGCTGCAGGAAGCCGATTTTGTTTGCCTGATCCTGCCGCTGACGGATGAAACGCGCCATCTGATTGGCAAATCCGCGTTTGAAAAAATGAAGAAGTCCGCCATCTTCATCAACGCGGGTCGCGGCCCGGTGGTGGATGAGCAGGCGCTGATTGAAGCGCTGCAAAACGGCGAGATCCACGCCGCGGGTCTGGACGTGTTTGAGCAGGAGCCGCTTCCGGTGGATTCCCCGCTGCTGAGCATGCCAAACGTCGTCGCCCTGCCACACATCGGCTCTGCTACCCACGAGACGCGCTACAATATGGCGGCGACGGCGGTAGATAACCTGATAGCCGCGCTTGCTGGAAAAGTAGACAGGAACTGCGTTAACCCGCAGATCCAACAGTAGAAACGAAAAAACCCGCCAGAAGGCGGGTTTTTGAATTTTGTGCTACTGGGTTGGAAGCTTACAGGCTTACAACGTTACCAGCTGCTGGGCCTTTAGCGCCGCTTTCGATGGTGAAGGAAACTTTCTGACCTTCGTCCAGAGATTTGTAGCCATCGTTCTGGATAGCAGAGAAGTGTACGAACACGTCTTTAGAGCCATCGTCAGGAGTGATGAAGCCGAAACCTTTATCAGCGTTGAACCATTTAACCAGACCAGTCATTTTAGCAGACATAGAAATTACCTTATTAACAAATATATTGTGCCTTCCGGCTTGATGGATTGCGTTACAGATTTTTAAGCGATGAAGGAAGGGTCACTACGAAGGGTATCTATGGATAACAATCTGGACTGCTTTACTAAACTGCTTTAGGTCTGTGTAACAAACCGACGCGAACAGTTATACCGATGTGGTAGAGGAATGACAAGCGTTATTTTCTGAATGCCGAAAAAAACCCCGCCTGAGGCGGGGTTTTTCTGTTTACTCTGTAGCAGCGACTGCTGCGCCCCACGCCTGGCTAAAGGCCTGGTGCTGGGCAGCCAGCGGCCCAATCAGCGTATTGTACTGACTTGCCTGCTGCGAGGTTGGGAACTGAATGCCGTTGGCAACAAAGCTCACCTGTGTCCCCTGCTGCGAGATGAAATCCCCGACCTGAACCAGCTGCTGAGTGAAGACCTGCGCGGCCGGAATCAGCGGTTGTATCGCTTCAGACGGTTTCGTCACTACTTTCTCATACACTTTATCGAAGACCGGTTTGAGATCCTCGCCCTGCTTCAGCGCAGAACGTGACGCGTCAGCCTGCATTTTCGCATTTTGCAGCTGCTGGCTCAGCACGCCGAGCGCACCGTTGGACTGGCGCAGCGGCTCGCGCTGAGTCATATAATCCTGGGGAACACGGATGGCGTTCACGCTATCCACTACCGGGCGGATACCGGAGTCCATCGCCTGGCTCACCTGCTGTGAATACCCATAAAGAATGGCGTAATCGGACACAAAGGGGCCAAACTGTTTTTTCTGATCCGCAGTCAGCGTCGGCAACCGCTCGCCGCTGCGCATCACTGTATTCTGCAGAAAATCGATAAACGCTTTGCGCTGATCGCCTTCTTTATCAAAACACCCACTCAGGCTAACAACCATCAACAACGCCGCAATAGGCGCAAACCAGCGAGAGCAGGACTTTCCTGTCGCCATTTTATTACTCCTTTCACCCAAAAAAGCGCACACCGGCACACGCGTGCCCGACGCTGACAAGGATAGTCCAGGTCAGCCTTGCAAGATACTCTTTTCATGTAAAACGACTATTGCCGATTTATTTCTTACTATTTACAAAAAAATACCTGGCGAAGCCGACATATGGTTAATCAGGGAATTAGCATAACTATCCAGATAGCTGAATCGCGTAAAGCGATCGTTACCGCACGATTAATCACAGCCGTGACGATCCTTGGTTTGTATTAGGGACTATTCTTAATTGGCTCTCTGATGTTCTTGATCACGATGTGAGATTTAAGAGGAGTTCTCAATGGAATATAAAGATCCTGAGTTTGAGCTGCTGAGCAGTCTGGAACAGATCGTTTTTAAAGATGTACCGCAGGCCATTACCCTGCAACAAAAATCCAATCCCTTTACAGAATATGAGCAATTGCGCAAAGGGACAGGACTGAAAACTGAAGAATTCGCCAGAGCGATGGGTGTCAGCGTGGCTATGGTGCTGGAGTGGGAGTCAAAACGAGAGAAACCCACCCCAACCGAGTTAAAGCTGATGCGCCTGATTCAGGCCAACCCTGCACTCAGCAAACAGATAGCGTAGTAAAGTTTGAACGCCCCCGCCTCTGCGGGGGCTTGTGTTTAAAGGCTCTCGAAACGCCAGCCCGTCTCTTCCCACACCATCTCGTGCGTCAACGTTAACCCTTTTAAAAACGCATCATCGTGTGACACCACCAGCAGCGCGCCGGGGAAACCAGCCAGCGCCGCTTCAATAGCCTGCACTGAAGCCAGATCCAGATGGTTGGTCGGTTCATCCAGCAACAGGAGCTGCGTGGCCTCCCCGCGCCAAAGCACGCAGGCCAGCGCAGCCTTCAGACGCTCACCGCCGCTCAGTTCCGCCAGCGGGAGCGAGACTTTGTCGGCCCCCAGCTGAAGCTGGGCTAAACGGGTGCGTAACATACCCTCTTCCAGGGGCGTATTGCCCAGGTTGAGGTGCGTCATGACCGACTGCGACAGATCGAGCCGGGAAAGATGCTGATCGAGATAAGCACAGCTGACCGACACCTTGCAGGTTCCTGAGCGTGGACTAATGTCGCCGAGGATGGCTTTCAACAGCGTCGATTTCCCGCAGCCGTTCGGACCTTTTAGCGCCACGCGCATTGGCCCGTCCATCCGCCAGCTAAGCGGAGGAACAGGCACATGCGGCAGCACCAGATCTTCCAGCACCAGCACCTGTTTACCTTCCGGGATCTGACTCCCCGGCAGGGTAAACATCACCGGGTTATCTTCTTCAACCCGCTCACGCGCCTTGTTTACCGCGGCATTCAGGGCTTCATTTTGCTCGCTGTGCTGTTTTTTCCAGGAGCCAATACGTTCCTTTGCCGCGCCTTTGTATTTGACGCGTTCAAACGACGCGATATTCAGGGTATCGACGGTGCGTAATGTTTTCGCCGAGCGCCGCTGGCTGTCGTCATGCTCTTTTTGCATACGTGCGCGGGTGCGTTTGCGCTCCGTGGCCGCATGTTCCAGCGCCGCGCGGGCCGCCTGCTGTTCGGCATCGCGCTGGGTTTGATAATCCGCATAATTCCCGCCGTAGCTGCGCAGCCCGCCGCTGCTTAGCTCAAGAATACGCGGCACCTGCGCCAGCAGCTCACGGTCATGGGAGGCGACGAGCACGCCGCCCTGATAACGGGCAAGCTGGTCGTAGAACCACGCCCGTCCTTGTCGATCCAGATGGTTAGTCGGTTCGTCCAGCAGCAGGAAATCCGCTTCAGCCGTAAATGCCCCGCACAGCAGCGCGCGAATACGCTCGCCGCCGCTGAGCTCACCGGCTGGCTTATCTGGATCAAACGGCGGAAGTTTCGCCCGGGCAAACGCCTCGCCAAGACGTTCAGCTAAATCCCAGAATCCATCAAGCATTTCCAGATCGTCAGGCTGGTAATCGCCGCTGTCGATACGCGCTCGCGCCGCGAAGATGGCCTCGTACCCGAGCAGCTCAGCCAGCGTCGTGTGCGGCAAAATGTCCTGCTGCTGAGCCACATAGACATGTGTTCCGGTACGTTCAATATGCCCACTTGCAGGCTCATCAAGCCCCGCCAGCAGACGCAGCAGACGCGTTTTCCCGCTACCGTTACGGCCAACCAGAGCGCACAGAGACGGCTCCAGAGAAAAACTCAGCGGACCAAAAAGGGTATCGCCCGTCGCAAACTGACAGGTGACCTGATGCAAAATAAAAGAAGGGGACTGCGCAAAATGAGCCATAAGCACTCCTGAATGAAATCAAAATATCCCCTGCCCACGCGGTGGCGTTTAGCAAGGATCGAAATTCATCAGTCGTGTTTGTTCATTTTTGGGGGGCGCTCCAGAGCGAGAAATTTAACGGAGATAAGGATAGCGGTAATGGGTTGACCATTTCAAGGTTAAATTTTGGACGATTTGTACTCCCTCTCCCTTTGGGCTGAGGGATCCCCACCAAATATTGCTTGCACAGACGGCCCCCTCTCCCTTGAGGGAGAGGGCTGGGGTGAGGGGAAGCATACGACTCTGGTGGTCATTCCGTTCACTTTATGTTCCTTGCTACTCTGTAACGACAATACCCGTGAACGTGCCAGGGTGGCTCAGTCGCCACCACCCTGGCTACCCGGGCTCCCGGCGGTAAATCGCCGCTACGCGGTACCTTCGGCTTATTCCTTCCGGCTTATCGGGGACGGGCGGAGGTAACATCCCTGTAAAGCCCGCCCTCTCGGCGCATCCATGCGCCTCGCCCCGGCCTGCAGGAAACGCCTCAGCGATTTACAGCCGGACCATAGCGTCGCTGTAAGACCTCTGCCCGCAGTATGCTTTTCATTGCGGTAATTTTGCGAGTCTCTTTCCAGAAATGGTAATATCCTCAGTGGCATAGCTCAAATCTATTGCCGCCTGTTTTGATGAGCAGTAAGTTCTCTTTGCACCTGCAAAATCAGGTGCCGGGTTTAGCATCCTGGCTTATCTTATCGGCGGCACATTATGTGCAGCATGCTTTGCTACATCTCAATGGTGGGCTGAGCAGGGGCATCGAAAGATGCGCCGGTATCCGATAAGGCCGGTAATGCTAACTCTGTTCAGTCCACCACCAGCGAAGTTAGCATTTCCGGTGGTGGAAGCTTTATCACTTATCGGAGGCTGCCAATATGGCTACTACCCCAACCCAAGCTCATTCTTTATTCACCCTGCCCTTTAACCACGCCACCGACTTCACCGAACTGGCGGATAACTGCGAACGTTTTACCGACGCACTGGTAGATTGCGAAGAACCCGCCCCAAAAATGGCGCTTTACGGCAGACTTTATGCCTGTCTGAATCTTCTGCAACCCACGCTTCTGGAACCTGTTCCGGACGCTTTAAAAGCCAGCCTGACCGTGAAGGAACTCCCGTCACGCGTTCCGGCTTTCGAACCCGAATGCGATCAGCTGGGGCGCTACTGTCAGGAGCTTACGCAGATGCTGATGAACGGCTCACTGCCGCGACAATCTGAAATCGTGATGGAAGATTTGCTGTGCGAGCTGGTCAGCTACTTTGCTGATACGCTGAAGGCACCGCGCTGGCTGCAGACAGACGAAGGCACAATCGCGATCGGCTAAACCTGCCGGATGGCGCTGCGCTTATCCGGTCTACAAAAGACCCATAAAAAAACCCGCCGAAGCGGGTTTTTAGCATGTGTTACAACGGGCACATTACTGCAACAGCGAAATATCCGCCACGCGCAGGAACAGCTCGCGCAGTTTTTCGAGCATGGAGAGACGGTTAATACGCAGTTCTTTATCTTCTACGTTCACCATCACTTTCTCGAAGAAGGCGTCGATCACGTCACGCAGCTCCGCCAGCTCCACCAGCGCTTCCTGGTAACGACCTTCCGCGAAGTACGGTTCGAGCTTGTCGCGCAGCACCACAACCTGCATCGCCAGAGCAATCTCTTCCGGCTCTTTCAGCGTCGCGGCGTTTACGCGCTCGTTCAGCGTCTCGTCGGATTTCGCCAGGATGTTGGATACACGCTTGTTGGCCGCCGCCAGGGCAGATGCCGCTTCCAGCGTACGGAAGTGGGAAACCGCCTTCATACGCGCATCGAAATCAGCCGGACGGGTTGGACGACGCGCCAGCACCGCCTGAATGGTGTCGACAGTGTAACCTTCGTCCTGATACCACGCGCGGAAACGGCCGAGCATAAAGTCGATCACGTCATCCACCACGTTCGCGTTGGTCAGCTTGTCGCCGTACAGACGCACCGCTTCTTCGGTCAGGGTCTGCAGATCAAGGTTCAGGTTCTTCTCAACGATGATGCGCAGCACGCCCAGCGCGGCACGACGCAGCGCAAACGGGTCTTTATCGCCTTTAGGATGCTGGCCAATGCCGAAGATACCCGCCAGGGTGTCCATCTTATCGGCAATCGCTACAGCGCAGGCAACCGGGTTGGACGGCAGATCGTCGCCCGCAAAGCGCGGCTGATACTGCTCGTTCAGAGCTACGGCCACGTCTTCCGCTTCGCCATCGTGACGCGCGTAGTGCATGCCCATTACGCCCTGGGTGTCGGTGAATTCGAACACCATGTTGGTCATCAGGTCGCATTTGGAGAGCAGGCCCGCGCGGGTCGCGTGGTTAACGTCGGCACCGATTTCACGGGCGATCCAGCCGGACAGCTCCGCGATACGGTCGGTTTTGTCGCGCAGCGTACCCAGTTGCTGCTGGAACAGCACGGTCTGCAGGCGCGGCAGGTTATCTTCCAGACGCTTTTTACGGTCGGTATTGAAGAAGAACTCGGCATCCGCCAGACGCGGGCGCACCACTTTCTCGTTACCGGAGATAATCTGGCTCGGATCTTTCGATTCGATGTTCGCCACGAAGATGAAGTTTGGCAGCAGCTTGCCGTCGTTGGCGTAAACCGGGAAGTACTTCTGGTCACCCTTCATGGTGTAAACCAGCGCTTCTGCCGGAACGGCCAGGAATTTCTCTTCGAATTTCGCGGTCAGCACAACCGGCCATTCCACCAGAGAAGTGACCTCTTCCAGCAGGCTGTCGCTCAGGTCGGCATTACCGCCAATCTTACGCGCCGCTTCTTCCGCGTCCGCTTTAATTTTGGCTTTACGCTGTTCGTAGTCGGCAATCACTTTACCGCGTTCCAGCAGGATCTGCGGGTACTGGTCGGCATTGTCGATGGTGAACTCTGGCTCGCCCATAAAGCGGTGGCCGCGGATCACGCGATCGGACGCCACGCCCAGAATGGTCGCCGGGATAACGGTGTCGCCCAGCAGCAGGGTCACGGTGTGTACCGGACGCACGAAGTGTACGTCAGACGCGCCCCAGCGCATCAGCTTAGGAATCGGCAGCTTCGCCAGAGAAGTGGCGATCATGTTTGGCAGCAGCGCTTCCGCGCTTTCGCCTTTCACGTGGGCACGATACAGCAGCCATTCGCCTTTATCCGTGGTCAGACGCTCGGCCTGATCGACGGTGATGCCGCAGCCGCGCGCCCAGCCTTCGGCAGCCTTGCTTGGCTTGCCTTCCGCGTCAAACGCCTGGGCAATCGCCGGGCCACGTTTTTCGACTTCACGATCCGGCTGAGACGCCGCCAGATTTGCCACTTTCAGCGCCAGACGACGCGGTGCAGCAAACCACTCAATTTTACCGTGCGCCAGGCCAGCGTTATCCAGCTCGGCGGTCACGTTCGCAGCAAAAGATTCAGCCAGGCTGCGCAGGGCTTTTGGTGGCAGCTCTTCGGTGCCGATTTCCACCAGGAAAGTTTTCTCAGACATGGCCGCCTCTTATTTGTTTCGGTTGCACATCGGGAAGCCAAGGGCTTCACGGGACGCGTAGTAAGCTTCTGCAACGGCTTTGGTCAGGGTACGAATACGCAGAATGTAGCGCTGACGTTCAGTCACGGAGATCGCTTTGCGGGCGTCCAGCAGGTTGAAGCTGTGGGCGGCCTTCAGAATACGCTCGTAAGCAGGCAGCGGCAGCGGAGTTTCCAGCGCCAGCAGCTGCTGAGCCTCTTTCTCGTACTGCTCGAAGCAGGTGAACAGGAAATCCACGTCCGCGTATTCGAAGTTATAGGTGGATTGCTCCACTTCGTTCTGATGGAACACGTCGCCGTAGGTGGTTTTACCCAGCGGGCCGTCGCTCCAGACCAGGTCGTAAACGCTGTCTACGCCCTGAATGTACATGGCCAGACGTTCCAGACCGTAGGTGATTTCACCGGTGATTGGCTTACATTCCAGACCGCCAACCTGCTGGAAGTAGGTGAACTGGGTCACTTCCATGCCGTTCAGCCACACTTCCCAACCGAGACCCCAGGCACCCAGCGTTGGGTTTTCCCAGTTATCTTCCACGAAACGGATGTCGTGGATGGTTGGATCCATACCCAGCTCTTTCAGCGACCCGAGATACAGTTCCTGAATGTTGTCGGGTGATGGCTTAATCACCACCTGGAACTGATAGTAATGCTGCAGACGGTTCGGGTTTTCACCGTAACGACCATCGGTCGGACGACGGGAAGGCTGCACATACGCGGTCGCCATTGGCTCTGGCCCCAACGCGCGCAGGCTGGTCATCGGGTGTGAAGTGCCGGCGCCGACCTCCATGTCCAAAGGTTGAACAATGGTACAGCCCTGACGAGCCCAGTAATCCTGTAAGGTCAGGATCAGGCCCTGGAAGGTCTTGGTATCAAACTTTTGCATAGTATTTCGTGCTGGATACGTGTGGTTTTAAATGGAAGGGACCAGTATACCCGCTGGCTGCAAGATATACAGTACGAAACGGGGTTGTTTAGGGAAAATTGGGAAATAAGCCTTCCGGCCAGAACGCTGGCGGCGTCTGGTTGTTGATTATGCGAGCAGGCTAGCGCATGGAGAGATGTAAAAACTGACCGTCCGCATCAAACGAGCAGACAAAGCCCTCTTTACGCGCAGTATACCCTCTAAGCTCATAGCTGCCCTGAAAGCGCTCGAATCCGATGACGTTAATTTTCTGAACGTCCGAGTTATAGCGCCGGGCGGCCCGCTCTTTACAGAGCGCTTCCATATTCAGCGAACGCTCCGGGCTTATTTTTCCCTGCTGCGCTTTTTGCACGGGGACTTCCTGTGACGTACTGCATCCTGCCAGCATGAATAGCAGAAAGAGTGATGCCACACGCTTCATCATCATTTTTATTACCGTCCTGGTCAGCGGCTGTTATTTTTAGTATCAACACTTTTATAGATTAAGGTCTGCCATTCTGCGAATCTCGCGGTCTCCCGGCAAGCCTGTGCATAAAACTCAGAATTTTCCAAACGAAGACTTTTGGACAATGGGAGTCCCACTCACTTTAAAGGGAATACGAGGAACTGATGCCGTCAAAAATTAACTGGATTGATAACCTGCGCGGAATAGCGTGTCTGATGGTGGTCATGATCCACACGACGACCTGGTATGTCACGAATGCCCACAGCATCAGCCCCGTTAACTGGGATATTGCCAATATCCTCAACTCCGCGTCGCGCGTCAGCGTGCCGCTGTTTTTTATGATTTCCGGCTTTCTCTTTTTTGGCGAGCGTAGCGCGCAGCCGAGGCACTTCATCCGCATCGCGGCCTGTCTGGGGTTCTACAGCGCCGTTGCCCTGCTCTATATCACCCTGTTTACCTCCATTAACGCCGGGTTATCCCTCAAATATTTGCTGCAAAAACCGGTTTTCTACCACCTGTGGTTCTTCCTCGCCATCATCGTTATTTATCTGGTCTCTCCGCTCATTCAGGTGAAAAACGTCAGCGGGAAAATGCTTCTGGCCCTGATGGTGGTGATTGGCATTGTCGCCAACCCGAACACGATCTCGCAGAAAATCGACGGTTTCGAATGGTTGCCGGTAAACCTCTATATCAACGGCGACACCTTCTACTACGTGCTTTACGGCATGCTGGGGCGCGCCATCGGGATGATGGACACGCAAAAGCGCGGTCTGAACTGGCTCTGCGGAGCGCTGTTTATCGCCGGCGTGGCGGTGATTTCACGCGGGACGCTACATGAGCTTCAGTGGCGCGGCAATTTTGCCGATACCTGGTATCTGTATTGCGGGCCGATGGTCTTTATCTGTGCCGTATCGCTGCTCACGCTCGTTAAAAACACCCTGAATGCGCGTCCCCTTCCCGTGCTGGGCTTTATCTCGCGGCACTCGCTGGGAATTTACGGTTTTCACGCGCTGGTGATCCACGCCCTGCGAACAAGGGGCGTTGAGCTCAAAAGCTGGCCGGTGCTGGATATCGTCTGGATTTTTGCCGCTACGCTGGTTATCAGCCTGCTGCTGTCGATGCTGCTGCAAAAAATCGACGCGCGCCGCTTCGTCAGCTAACGCTGCGCTGCCGGGCGCGGTGGTACTGGCGCGGGGAGGAAAACCCTGCCGCCAGCGAGGCCTGTTCCACGCCGCGCCCCTGCATCAGCCACTGCTCCGCCACCGCCAGACGCAGCTGCTCCAGATAATCACGGACGCTAATTCCTAAATGCGTCTGGAAAAGCCGGGTGAGATGGCGCGGGCTGACGTGCGCCAGTGCGGCGATATCAGGCAAGCTCCACGTTTTTTGCGGCTCGGCGGTGAGCGCATCCTGCGCCCGATGGATCGCCGGATGAAGATGATTGCGGTAGCGCAGCCACGGTGAAAGCTGGGGATCGTCACCGGAACGGCGGAACCAGACCACCATCTCGCGCGCCACGGCCAGCGCCTTTTCGGGACCGCACAGGCGGTTAATCATATGCAGCGCCAGATCGATGCCCGACGTGATCCCCGCGCTGGTCCAGATATTCTCGTCCTGTACAAAGATGCGGTTTTCTTTAATCGTCGCCGTGGGAGCCACAGTGCGTAAACGGCTGATAACGTCATGGTGGGTTGTGCACTGTTTGTTATTCAGCAGGCCCGATTTCGCCGCCAGCAGCGCACCAGAACAGACGCACATCACCGTGATATCCCGGCGCTGAATGACCGGCTGCAGGCGCATTAGCCAGTGCTGGATCTGCTGCGCCTGCGGCGTTGAGAACTGAACGCGGGAGTCGCTCACCCCCGGCAGGACCAGCAGACTCCCCGGAGGCAGACTTTCCGGCAACGGCTGGATGTCGCCCATCGTCAGGCCTATCGACGTCGGCACGTCCGGTTGCGGCCCAATGTAATGCAGACGAAACGCGTCGCCAGCCAGCACAAAGGTCTCCGCCGGGCCTGACATATCCAGTGCCAGTACCCCGGGTAACATCACGAACCAGACGTCGATGCGCATTACAGTGACTCCAGCGTCTCCGCTACCGTTTTAATTTCGGCAAAACGCCCGGCCAGTACCGTCTCGGTACGATGGCGAATTTCCGCTGCGCTCAGGGTAATGCCCTTGTACATCATGGGAAACGTCAGTGTTGCCTCGCTCACAAACGTCACAGCATAACCCAGATCGGATGCTACCCGAGCGGTGGTTTCACAGCATTGTTCCGTGCGAATGCCGCAGATAATCAGCTGGTTGATATCACGCTCGCGCAGCCAGCGGTCAAGCCCGGTATCCGTGAAGGCATTATGGACGTGTTTCTGGAAAACCACATCCGGCTGATGACGCAAAAAGGCCATCGGTTTGACATAGCCGCTTTGCAGCGTGAAGGGGCCGTCTTCATCCACATGAAAAATATCAACGACTGGAATACCGCGCGCCTGGCAGCCTTCAATCAGCCCCAGCATCGCCTGCTGAAAGGCAGGAATGTCGCCCTCCTGCCAGTAAGGGCGATGATGGAAGGACTGCTGAGTATCAATATTGATGAGTGCAATGCGTGACATGATAAATCTCCTCGCCAGTGGGTGTGTCACCATACTGGCAAGGAAAGAGAGGCACGCACAGACCAAAAAAGGACAACCTCGTGCCTCTGTCGGACAAGCGAGTTTATGACATCAGCGGCAGCAGCTGCTGATAGATTTTGCGGAACACCTCGCGCCTTTCTGCATAACGGGCATGTCCTGCCGCGTTAGGCACATGCGCCTGTTCAAGCGTAAGCTGCGGCAGCAGCTGCGAAAACGGCTTTTCCGGGTTCATAGCAATCTGCGCCAGACGCGCGGCGCCGAGCGCGGGGCCAACATCCCCTCCCGTGCGGAAATCCAGCTGCAACCCGCTGATATCCGCCAGCATCTGTCGCCAGTAAGGGCTTCGCGCGCCGCCGCCAATCAGGGTGACGCTCGCCGGTTTCAGGCCGCTGTCGTGCACCACATCCATTCCGTCGGCCAGCGCATACCCCACACCTTCCAGAACCGCACGCGCCAGTTCTGCCGGGCCGTGCTGATGGGTTAGGCCAAAGAATACCCCTTTCGCTTCCGGGTTGTTGTGCGGCGTACGCTCGCCAGAAAGATAGGGTAAAAACCAGACGGTACTCGCCGCGTCATCCGCCTGCTGCGCCGCCGAAATGAGTGCCGGAACGTCCGCCATGCCGGTAAGCTTCGCCGCCCAGTCCAGGCAGGATGCCGCGCTCAGCATCACCGACATCAAATGCCATTTTCCCGGAAGCGCATGACAGAAACTGTGCACAGCGCTTTCGGGATTACTGCGATAGCCGTCGCTGACGGCAAAATAGACCCCAGAGGTTCCCAGCGACAGCATCGCCTGCCCCGCCTCAACCATCCCGACGCCGACAGCGCCCGCCGCGTTATCACCGCCCCCGGCCACCACCGGTACGGCAGGCATATTCCAGCGTTCCGCAACGTCTGGCAGCAGCGTACCCGTCACCTCACAGCCTTCGAACAGCGCGGGCATATGTTCCCGGGTCAGATGGCAGGCATCCAGCATCGCCTCGCTCCAGTCGCGCTTCGCCACGTCGAGCCACATGGTGCCCGCGGCATCGGACATGTCGCTGGCGAAATCGCCCGTCATACGAAAGCGCAGATAGTCTTTCGGCAGCAGGACTTTCGCCACCTGACGGAAAATCTCCGGCTCGTGGCGCTGTACCCACAAAAGTTTTGGTGCGGTGAAGCCCGGCATCATCAGGTTGCCCGTAATCTCGCGGGACGTGGGCACACGCGCTTCAAGGATTGCGCACTCTTCCGCACAGCGGCCATCGTTCCAGAGAATAGCCGGGCGCAGAACGCGATGCTGGCTATCCAGCAACGTTGCACCATGCATTTGTCCGGCAATGCCCAGCGCTTTCACGTCGCGCAGGCTGTGCTGCTCGCCTAAGGCTTTTATCGCGCGATCCGTCGCCTGCCACCACTGCTCCGGGTCCTGCTCCGACCACAGCGGATGCGGGCGTGAAACCTGCAGCTTTTCAGTCTGCGTTGCTAACACGTCGCCCTGCTCGCTTAACAGGATGGCTTTCACACCCGATGTGCCAAGATCGATCCCGATATACATTGTGGTGACTCCTTTGACAGAAATGCCCGGTGGCGCTTCCGCTTACCGGGCCTGGATGCTGTTATTTATCGAACAGGTAGTGATTAACCAGGTTTTCCAGCAATTCCTGATGCCCGCTCTGGTGCTGCGGCGCCAGCTGCTGTTGTTCAGCGTACTTCGCGATGTCCGCAAGCGATAACTGACCCTTCAAAATTTGCTGGCCCAGCTCACTGTTCCAGCCGCTGTAGCGCTTCGCCACGCGCTTATCCAGCTCGCCGTCTTCAATCATACGCGCCGCCACTTTCAGCGCCAGCGCCATGGTGTCCATCGCGCCAATGTGGCCGTAGAACAGATCGTATTTGTCGGTGCTCTGGCGACGCACCTTGGCGTCAAAGTTAAGGCCGCCGGTGGTGAAACCGCCCGCTTTGACGATCTCGTACATCACCAGCGCATTCTCTTCCACGCTGTTCGGGAACTGGTCGGTATCCCAGCCCAGCTGCGGATCGCCGCGGTTCGCATCTACCGATCCGAAGATGCCCAGCGCAATCGCAGAGGCAATTTCGTGATGGAATGAGTGGCCCGCCAGGGTAGCGTGGTTAGCCTCAATATTCACTTTGATCTCTTTTTCCAGACCAAACTGCTTCAGGAAGCCATACACGGTGGCGACATCATAGTCGTACTGATGCTTGGTTGGTTCCTGCGGTTTAGGCTCGATCAGCAGCGTGCCGCGGAAGCCGATTTTGTGCTTATGGTCGACAACCATCTGCATAAAGCGGCCAATCTGCTCGCGCTCCTGGCGCAGGTCGGTATTGAGCAGGGTTTCATAGCCTTCACGGCCGCCCCACAGGACATAGTTTTCGCCGCCCAGCTGATGCGTAGCGTTCATTGCCGTCACCACCTGCGTAGCCGCCCAGCTAAACACTTCCGGATCCGGGTTGGTGGCCGCACCCGCACCGTAGCGTGGGTTGGTGAAGCAGTTTGCCGTACCCCAGAGCAGCTTCACGCCGCTTTGCTGCTGTTTTTCTGCCAGCACGTCCACCATCTGCGCAAAATTGTTCAGGTACTCTTTCAGCGACGCCCCTTCCGGCGATACGTCAACATCATGGAAGCAGTAGTACGGCACGTTCAGCTTGTGGAAGAACTCAAACGCCACATCGGCTTTGCGTTTCGCCAGCTCGATGGCCTCACCCGGCTGTTGCCACGGACGGTCAAAAGAACCCACGCCGAACATATCGGCGCCGTTCCAGCAGAAGGTATGCCAGTAACAGGCGGCAAAGCGCAGATGATCTTCCATGCGCTTACCCAGCACCAGCTCATCCGGATTGTAGTGACGAAATGCTAAAGGATTGGTCGTTTTTGGGCCTTCGTAACGAACGCGATCGAGTTGGTCGAAATAAGCTTGCATATTGAGCTCCATAATCAGGGTATGCGGCGAGTCGTTGATTCAGGAGTAATAGTGAATAGACATTTTGGGTTGCTCAATTACGTTATTTCACACTGCTATTGAGAGAATGCACAACTGTGCGCTGGCTCGCAAAATAATGCGCAGACAAACTATTTTTCGGCGCACATTCCAGAATCAAATGTAATTAAGGCGTTACGAATTTTAAAATCCGATCGCGGTCATAAATTCAGAAATAAACCAAATATCGTAATGAGAAGATAAAAATCTGTAATTGCCAGCCCGCCTTTCCGCGTTAAAAATTTGCTGCGACCCAGCAGTGAATGTTTCTTTTATCTCAGCAACACATACCCCTACAAAAAGGCCTAATAATTATGAAGATAAAGAACCTGACCCTAACGCTCTGCACTACGCTCCTCCTTGCAAGCTTTGCAGGTCATGCCAAGGAGGTCAAAATTGGTATGGCGATTGATGACCTGCGTCTGGAGCGCTGGCAAAAAGATCGCGATATTTTTGTGAAAAAAGCGGAATCACTCGGTGCGAATGTGTTTGTTCAGTCGGCTAACGGCAATGAAGAAACGCAAATGTCGCAGATCGAGAATATGATCAACCGGGGAGTCGATGTTCTGGTCATTATCCCTTATAACGGCCAGGTATTAAGTAACGTGGTGAAAGAAGCGAAGCAGGAAGGCATAAAAGTTCTCGCTTATGACCGCATGATTAATAACGCCGATATTGATTATTATATTTCCTTCGACAATGAAAAGGTGGGCGAATTACAGGCGCAAAGCCTGATCGACAAAGTGCCTCAAGGCAATTATTTCCTGATGGGCGGTTCGCCGGTGGATAACAACGCCAAACTGTTCCGCGAAGGGCAAATGAAGGTCCTTAAGCCGTACATCGACAGCGGCAAAATTAAGGTGGTCGGCGATCAGTGGGCCGACGGATGGTTACCAGAAAATGCCCTGAAGATTATGGAAAATGCGCTGACGGCCAATAACAACAAAATTGATGCTGTCGTGGCCTCCAACGATGCCACAGCAGGCGGGGCTATTCAGGCTCTGAGTGCCCAGGGACTGGCCGGTAAAGTCGCGATTTCTGGTCAGGATGCCGACCTGGCGGGCGTAAAACGCATTATTGCAGGAACTCAGACCATGACGGTCTACAAACCGATTACCGAACTTGCCAATACGGCGGCGGAAATTGCCGTTGAGCTGGGCAACGGTAAGCAACCTAAAGCAGATGCAACGCTCAATAACGGCCTGAAAGACGTTCCGGCTCGCCTGCTCACGCCAATTGAAGTCAATAAAGAGAACATTGACGCCACCGTTATTAAAGACGGTTTCCACAAGAAGAGCGAACTGTAATCCGGCGCTGCCCCTGCTCTGCGGGGGCGCATGACGTTGTACTGTTCTTCCCTCGGGTTATGTGGAGCAGTTATGCCTTATTTACTTGAAATGAAAAGCATCACCAAGCGCTTCGGCGCGGTGAAAGCCGTCGACAACGTCAGTCTCCGGTTGAACCCTGGCGAAGTGGTTTCGCTGTGTGGCGAGAACGGTTCGGGCAAATCAACGCTGATGAAAGTCCTGTGTGGGATCTACCCGCACGGCAGTTACGAAGGCGAAATTGTCTTTGCCGGTGAAGTCATCCAGGCGACGCACATTCGCGACACCGAACGTAAAGGCATCGCCATCATCCACCAGGAGCTGGCGCTGGTGAAACATCTCACCGTGCTGGAGAACATCTTCCTCGGAGCCGAGATTTCCCGCCACGGCGTGCTGGATTACGACACCATGACGCTCCGCTGTGAAAAGCTGCTGGCGCAGGTGAGCCTCAACATTTCACCGGATACCCGCGTGGGCGACCTGGGTCTGGGGCAACAGCAGCTGGTCGAAATTGCGAAGGCGCTGAATAAACAGGTCAGGCTGCTGATCCTCGATGAGCCAACGGCGTCGCTCACCGAACAGGAAACTGCGGTTCTGCTCAATATCATCCGCGATCTGCAAAACCACGGCATCGCCTGCATCTACATTTCGCACAAGCTGAACGAGGTAAAAGCCATTTCGGACACCATCTGCGTGATCCGCGACGGGCAACACATCGGCACGCGTGAAGCTGCGGGCATGAGTGAAGATGACATCATCACCATGATGGTGGGCCGCGAGCTGACCGCGCTCTACCCGAATGAGCCCCACAGTCAGGGCGATGAAGTGCTGCGCGTGGAAAACCTGACCGCGTGGCACCCCGTTAACAGCCACATTAAGCGGGTCAATAACGTTTCGTTTTCCCTTCACAGCGGCGAAATTCTTGGGATTGCTGGGCTCGTCGGTGCCGGGCGCACCGAAGCCGTGCAGTGCCTGTTTGGCGTGTGGCCAGGGCGCTGGGAGGGCACGATATATATAGACGGCCAGCCCGTGAGAATCGACAACTGCCAGCAGGCGATTGACCGCGGCATTGCCATGGTGCCGGAAGACCGCAAAAAAGACGGCATCGTACCGGTCATGGCGGTGGGTAAAAACATCACCCTTGCGGCACTCGATCGGTTCTCCGGCGCGCTGAGCAGCCTGGATGATGCCGCCGAGCAGCAGTGCATCCTTCAGTCACTTGCCCGGCTGAAGGTCAAAACCTCCTCGCCGGAACTGGCGATTGGCCGACTGAGCGGTGGTAACCAGCAGAAGGCGATTCTGGCGCGCTGTCTGCTCCTCAATCCACGCATATTAATCCTTGATGAGCCGACGCGCGGGATCGATATCGGTGCCAAATACGAAATCTACAAACTGATTAATCAGCTTGTACAGCAAGGGATTGCCGTCATTGTCATCTCGTCTGAGTTACCCGAAGTGCTCGGCCTGAGCGACCGCGTGCTGGTCATGCACGAGGGGAAACTGAAAGCCAACCTGATTAACCAGAACCTGACGCAGGAGCAGGTGATGGAAGCCGCTTTAAGGAGCGAACGTCATGTCGAAAAGCAATCCGTCTGATATCAAAGTCGCTGTTCCGACGCCCGGCGCGTTCGCGGGGCTAAAAGCGCTGAACCTGCAGGTTTTCGTGATGATCGCGGCGATTATCGTCATCATGCTGTTCTTCACGTGGATGACGGATGGCTCGTACTTAAGCGCGCGTAACGTCTCAAACCTGCTCCGCCAGACCGCCATCACCGGCATCCTGGCCGTGGGCATGGTGTTCGTGATCATCTCTGCGGAAATCGACCTGTCGGTCGGGTCGATGATGGGTCTTCTCGGTGGCGTGGCGGCCATTTTTGACGTCTGGCTCGGCTGGCCGCTGCCGCTGACCGTGGCGGTGACGCTGGTACTGGGGCTGGTTTTAGGGGCCTGGAACGGCTGGTGGGTTGCCTATCGGAAGGTGCCATCGTTTATCGTCACCCTGGCGGGAATGCTGGCCTTCCGCGGGATCTTGATCGGTATCACCAACGGCACGACCGTCTCCCCGACCAGCGCGGCGATGTCGCAAATTGGCCAGAGTTACCTCTCGGACAGCATAGGCTTTACGATCGGCGTGGTGGGACTGCTGGCGTTTGTCGCGTGGCAGTGGCGTGGACGTATGCGCCGTCAGGCGCTGGGTCTTGCGTCGCCAGCGTCAACGTCCGTGGTCGGACGTCAGGCGCTGACGGCGGTCATTGTGCTGGGCGCCATCTGGCTTCTTAACGACTATCGCGGCGTTCCGACGCCGGTACTGCTGCTGGCGCTGTTACTGCTCGGCGGCATGTTTATGGCGACGCGCACCGCGTTTGGCCGTCGTATTTATGCCATCGGCGGCAACCTTGAAGCTGCTCGCCTGTCGGGTATTAACGTCGAACGTACCAAGCTGGCGGTTTTCGCCATTAACGGCCTGATGGTCGCTATCGCCGGGTTGATCCTCAGCTCGCGTCTGGGGGCAGGCTCTCCTTCCGCCGGTAACATCGCCGAGCTGGATGCTATCGCTGCCTGCGTCATCGGTGGCACCAGCCTCGCAGGCGGTATCGGTAGCGTGGCGGGCGCGGTCATGGGGGCATTTATCATGGCGTCGTTGGATAACGGGATGAGTATGATGGACGTCCCGACGTTTTGGCAGTATATCGTCAAGGGGGCCATTCTTTTACTGGCAGTCTGGATGGACTCTGCCACCAAGCGACGAGCCTGATAACCGCATTGTGACTTAATTGGGAAGCGAGCCATGTTTGAAAAGCGTCACCGCATTACGTTGTTATTCAATGCCAACAAAGCCTACGACCGTCAGGTGGTAGAAGGCGTGGGTGAATATTTGCAGGCGTCGCAATCCGAATGGGATATTTTTATTGAAGAAGATTTCCGCACCCGTCTGGAGAACATCAAAGACTGGCTGGGTGATGGCGTTATCGCCGACTATGACGATCCCATCATCGAGCAGTTGCTGACCGACGTCGACGTGCCGATTGTGGGCGTCGGCGGCTCGTATCATTCACCCGAACACTATCCGCCGGTCCACTACATCGCCACCGATAATCATGCCCTGGTCGAGGCCGCCTTTCTCCATTTAAAGGAGAAAGGCGTCCATCGCTTCGCGTTTTATGGTTTACCCGCCACCAGCGGCAAGCGCTGGGCCGTGGAGCGTGAACATGCGTTTTGCCAGCTGGTCGCACAGGAGAAGTACCGCGGCGTGGTCTATCAGGGGCTGGAAACCGCACCGGAAAACTGGCAGCACGCGCAAAACCGCCTGGCGGACTGGCTGCAAACGCTGCCACCGCAAACCGGTATTATTGCCGTTACGGACGCCCGGGCCCGACACGTGCTGCAGGTCTGCGAACATTTGCATATCCCGGTGCCCGAAAAACTGTGCGTGATTGGCATTGATAACGAAGAACTGACCCGCTACCTGTCCCGCGTGGCGCTCTCCTCCGTAGCACAGGGCACACGTCAGATGGGCTATCAGGCGGCAAAGCTGTTGCACCGTCTGCTGGATAAAGAGGCTCTGCCGCTTCAGCGCCTGCTGGTTCCCCCCGTCCGCGTCGTTGAGCGTCGCTCAACCGATTATCGCTCCCTAAGCGACCCGGCCGTCATTCAGGCCATGCACTATATCCGCAACCACGCCTGCAAAGGGATTAAGGTCGATCAGGTCCTGGACTCGGTGGGCATTTCCCGCTCGAATCTGGAGAAGCGATTCAAAGAAGAAGTGGGCGAAACCATTCATGCCGTCATTCATGCGGAGAAGCTGGAGAAGGCCCGCAGCCTGCTTGTCTCTACGTCACTGTCGATCAACGAAATCTCGCAGATGTGCGGCTATCCGTCGCTGCAGTATTTCTATTCAGTGTTTCGCAAAGAGTATGACACCACGCCGAAAGAGTACCGGGATCGCCACAGCGAGGTGCTGATATAGAAAAGGAAACGCCTTCCAGTGGAAGGCGTTTTTTGAGATTACATATGGGCGGCAATTAAGCGCTGGTTATCCTGGTACATAGCGAACAGATAGTTGTTATAGCTATTTCCCTTCGTCGAATAACCTTTTAGCTTGTGAATCATTGCGCTGGCCGTTACTTCCTGATCCGCTTTACGCAGCTGAGCGCGTGATTTACGGAACGATGAGTAGGCCGGGTGCGTATTAAGATTCACCGCGTAAGCATTCACGGAATCTTTTACTGATTCAAACTGAGAATAGCCCTTCACTTTGCCGGGCGCATTATTACAACGCCCTTTCGCACATTTCATGCCGAACAGGTTGTTGTTATTACGCGCCAGCTTAGACGTTCCCCAGCCGCTTTCGGCTGCTGCCATGGTCGCTACCATGCTGCCTGGGATAATGTCCACACGCTCAAGGAGAGCATTCCACGGTACGCGACGCGTGTTACCGTTCCAGCTCAGTTTGTAGCGCTTCGTGATGTCTTTCAGACGCGCGCGTTCAGACGGCGACCAGCGGCTATCGTACTGTTTTGAAATTAACCAGTTACGATCCGCCGTAATCGCGGCATTTTGACTTGTTATGTAAGGCATTACCGTCCGGAGAAACGCTTTTTTTCTTGGTGTTCCGGAAGGGTATTTTCGCAAATCAGGAAGTGAACTACTCTTTGCACTATTGCGAGAATACTCTTGTTTACTGCTAACCTTACTACTTGTCGTCTTTATTACGTGGGCTTTCTTACTCGTTGTATCCGTGTGCGTCTTCGCAAGCACCCCACCCGAAAATGTCGTGGTGAGTAACATGAGTATCGCGGCCCCATATCGTCGAATGGGAGTCGATATCATTAGGTCTCCTGGTCGGATGTAATCATCCCAACACCTTATTTTTTTCACAAATTTGAGAGCGGAATCTCAAATCATATCAAAAATAGACTTCAAGAGCACGTATAGAAATAGTCCAAATCCGAAACTATGTCACCTGAAACTTGCTCATAAAAACATCATTCCTGAAAAAATGTGTGCGATATCGCAGATAACTGTCTCATTTCGCGCGGGATCACTCATCCTCACAGATCCTCCCGACAGAAAGCGATGGGGGATGAGTTTTTAACCACAACCTGATGGCACACTGGTCAAAAATGCCGCGACAGGAAAATGGAATGAAACGCACCGCATTAGCTTTTCTGATGTTACCCGCTCTGGCACATGCCGACTGGTCATCGCCGGGGTTTAACGCATTTCGCGCCGAAGGCACCGGGGTTTTCACCAGCCAGGCAAAGCTTACGAAGGGTACGCGTCCTCTGACGCTGGGTTTTGACAAGACGTGCTGGCAGCCTTCGGAGGCGATAAAACTCAATGAGATGCTGTCGCTCAAGCCCTGCGACGGGTCTCCGCCGCAGTGGCGCCTTTTCCGCGACGGTCAATACCAGATGCGGATTGATACCCGATCCGGCACGCCCACGCTGCTGCTGACAATTCAGAGCACCGCAGAACAGCCGGTTGCAAGCGTTATCCGCCAGTGCCCGAAGTGGGACGGTAAACCGCTGACGCTGGACGTCAGCCATACCTTCCCGGAAGGCACCGTGGTGCGTGATTTCTACAGCAAACAGACCGCGACGGTGCAGAACGGAAACATAACCCTGCAGCCAGCCGCCAGCAGTGGTGGCCTGCTGCTGCTTGAGCGCGCCGAAACCGACAAACCAGCGCCGTTTAGCTGGCAGAACGCCACCGTCTATTTTGTGCTAACCGACCGCTTTGTGAATGGCGACCCGGGCAACGACAACAGCTACGGTCGTCACAAAGACGGCATGCAGGAGATTGGCACCTTCCACGGTGGCGATCTCAAAGGGCTCGCCAGCAGGCTCGACTATTTACAGCAGCTGGGGGTGAACGCGCTCTGGATAAGTTCCCCGCTTGAGCAGATCCACGGCTGGGTAGGCGGTGGTACCAAAGGGGACTTCCCACACTATGCCTATCACGGCTACTACACCCAGGACTGGACGAAGCTCGATGCCAACATGGGCACCGAGGATGATCTGCGCCATCTTGTTGATGAAGCGCACAGGCGCGGCATTCGCATCCTGTTCGATATCGTCATGAACCACGCGGGCTACGCGACGCTTGCGGACATGCAGGAGTACCAGTTTGGCGCGCTGTATCTGCAGGGTGATGAGCTGAAAAAGACCCTGGGCGACCGCTGGACGGACTGGAAGCCGGGCGCGGGCCAAAGCTGGCATAGCTTCAACGATTACATCAACTTTAGCGACAAAGCCGCATGGGAAAAATGGTGGGGCAAGAAATGGATCCGCACCGACATTGGTGATTACGACAACCCCGGCTTCGACGATTTAACCATGTCGCTGGCGTTCCTACCGGATCTGAAAACGGAATCCACCGCCCCTTCCGGATTACCCAACTTTTATCAGCACAAGCCCGATACCCACGCGAAAGCCATCCCGGGATTTACCCCGCGCGACTATCTCACCCACTGGCTCAGCCAGTGGGTGCGCGACTACGGCATTGACGGTTTCCGGGTGGATACCGCGAAGCACGTCGAGCTTGCGGCCTGGCAGCAGTTAAAGGACCAGGCTAGTCAGGCGCTGGCCGCGTGGAAAGGGGCCAACCCGGACAAAAAGCTCGATAACGCACCGTTCTGGATGACCGGCGAGTCCTGGGGTCACGGAGTGATGCAAAGCGACTATTACCGCCACGGTTTCGACGCGATGATCAACTTTGATTATCAGGAGCAGGCGGCAAAAGCGGTGGATTGCCTGGCCGATATGGATCTCACCTGGCAGCAGATGGCGGAAAAGCTGCAAAGCTTCAACGTGCTGAGCTATCTCTCCTCCCATGACACACGCCTGTTCCGCGAAGGAGGCCAGCGCGCTGCGGAGCTGCTCCTGCTGGCACCGGGCAGCGTACAAATCTATTACGGTGATGAATCCGAGCGTCCGTTTGGCCCGACGGGGTCTGACCCGCTGCAGGGTACCCGCTCGGATATGAACTGGCAGGACGTGACGGGCAAGCAGGCCTTAACCGTCGCCCACTGGCAAACGCTGGGCCAGTTCCGCGCCCGCCATCCGGCGATCGGTGAAGGCAAGCAAACCACGCTGTCGCTGAAAGAGGGGTACGGCTTCGTGCGCGAGCACAAGGGCGATAAGGTGATGGTGGTATGGGCGGGTAATCAATAATTATCCCCCCCTCACCCTGGCCCTCTCCCCGCATTGGGAGAAGGCCGGGGTGAGGGGTGAAACCCAACAGAACTATTCACTACACAAATCCCTCTCGACCATACAAAACAACAAATCCGACCACATCTCCCGATTTGCACCAGCACAGTGCTAGCGTTATGGTTACCCACTTTCAAAATAAGCTCGATAGAACACCTGCTATGACGTTTTCACTTTTTGGCGACAAATTCACCCGCCATTCAGGCATTACTCGCCTGATGGAGGACCTCAACGACGGGCTGCGCACACCGGGCGCCATCATGCTCGGCGGCGGAAACCCGGCGCAAATTCCGGAGATGACAACCTATTTCCAGATGCTGCTCGCGCAGATGCTGGAAAACGGCAAAGCGACCGATGCGCTCTGCAATTACGACGGTCCGCAGGGTAAAACCGAGCTACTGACTCTCCTTGCCAAAATGCTGCGTGAAGAGCTGGGCTGGGATATCGAACCACAGAATATTGCACTAACAAACGGCAGCCAGAGCGCGTTTTTCTACTTGTTTAACCTGTTCGCAGGGCGTCGCGCCGACGGCACCACCAAAAAAGTGCTGTTCCCGCTGGCGCCGGAGTATATCGGCTACGCCGATTCCGGCCTGGAAGAGGATCTGTTCGTCTCCGCGCGTCCGAACATTGAGCTGCTGCCGGAAGGCCAGTTCAAGTATCACGTCGATTTTGAACACCTGCATATTGGCGAAGAGACGGGCATGATCTGCGTATCACGCCCGACTAACCCAACGGGCAACGTGATCACCGATGACGAACTGATGAAGCTGGATGCGCTGGCAAATCAGCACGGCATTCCGCTGGTGATCGATAACGCCTACGGCGTACCGTTCCCGGGCATTATCTTCAGCGAAGCACGTCCGCTGTGGAACCCGAACATTGTCCTGTGCATGAGCCTCTCCAAGCTGGGTCTGCCGGGCAGCCGCTGCGGCATCATCATCGCCAACGAGAAAATCATCACCGCCATTACCAATATGAACGGCATTATCAGCCTTTCACCAGGCGGTATCGGCCCGGCGATGATGTGCGAAATGATCAAACGCAACGACCTGCTGCGTCTGTCTAATGAAGTCATCAAACCGTTCTATTACCAGCGCGTTCAGGAGACGATTGCGACGCTTCGCCGCTACTTACCGGAAGAACGCTGCCTGATCCACAAACCTGAAGGCGCGATTTTCCTGTGGCTGTGGTTTAAGGATTTGCCGATCACTACAGAACTGCTCTATCAGCGACTGAAAAAGCGTGGCGTGCTGATGGTGCCGGGCGATTACTTCTTCCCGGGTCTGGATAAGCCATGGCCGCACACGCACCAGTGCATGCGCATGAACTACGTGCCCGATCCGGCAAAAATCGAAGCGGGCGTCAAAATTCTCGCCGAAGAAATTGAAAAAGCGTGGCACGAAGGCAGCCAGTAACACGCTACCCCTCACGCACGTTAAAACCCAGCTCTTTTGATATCGCCTCTGCCGTTTCGCGCAGAGGCTTGAGCAGGTTTTTCTCGCCAACCTGCTTCATGCGGGACGTCGACAACGAAATGGAGATCGCGAAAGCGGCATGATGGTCATCAAGCCGTCCGGCGTGGAGTACGACGTGATGACGGCGGAGGATATGGTGGTGGTGAACATTGCCACCGGTCTGGTGGTCGAAGGCAGTAAAAAACCCTCCTCTGATACACCAACCCATCTGGCACTGTATCGCCGTTATCCGGAGATTGGCGGCATCGTACATACCCATTCCCGCCACGCCACCATCTGGTCGCAGGCGGGACAGGATTTACCCGCCTGGGGCACGACACACGCAGACTATTTCTACGGAGCGATCCCCTGCACGCGGCTGATGAAGAGTGCGCCTATATGGGCCTGTTCTCACGCCAGCTCGCACCACAGTTACCGGCTATGCAGCAGGCGCTGCTGGACAAGCATTATCTGCGCAAGCACGGGGCGAACGCCTATTACGGGCAGTAATCAACCGGAATTAATATGCTCCTTACAGTACCGCCGTTTCCAGACGGCGGGGGTTAACCCGGTATGCTTCGAGAATATCTGCCGGAAATATCCCACGTCGTTAAAGCCGCAGCGCGCTGCGACCTCGGTTAATGACGCAGCGTCGTTGAGCAGGAGTTTTTCCGCCGCCCTGACGCGCTGGCGATGTATCGCCTCCGTCAGGGTTAAATGGAAAGTCCGGCGAAAGACGCGCCCGAGATAATCTGCATTACAGTGCAACGCTTTTGCCAGCTGCGAGGTGGATATCGGTAAATGAAACTGCGTGCGAATAAGCTGTTTTGCCTTCCATGCCATCGCCGCGCCGGCCTGATCTGCGCTGTCTTCATATCCTGAAGAGTTCGACACCTGCTGTAAAATCAATAATAAAATCATCTCCAGCGCCATGCTACGCCGTAATTTCTCCTGCTCGCTGAGGAATTGACGAAAGAGCGCAATCACATATTCCGCATCCCTTACGCGGCAGTGTTGTTCTATTGCCAGAGGAGCAGCGTTGGGTAACGTTGGATCTTGCGGCTCCACCTCAAAATGCAGCCAGTAAAAGCGCAGGTCCGCCGGGAAATCCTCCACGCCCACATGCCGACGCTGCGGCCAGAGCAATAAACTCTCTCCCGCATTAACATCAAAAACATGATTTTCTTCCTGGATCGTTAAAGTCCCTTTTTCGACAAAAATAATCTCCCACGATGTTAATTTTCGCGCAGGGTGGCGGCCCACTCCGCGGGAGATAAATAGCCCGCCATTTTGAACCTTAACCGGAAGCGCTATGGATAATTCGAGCATGGATATTCACCATTCCGCTTTTATTGTCGTTAATATTCGACTTACCCGTTGATTATTAATCAATATTAAAATATCTGTCCGATCGGAATCACATTTTTATCATCAGGTCGGAATCGTCACCTTTTTATACTTTTCCCTTCCCTTGTTGGCCTTCCCGTTCGATGCAGAATAAAGAGGTACCCAGCATAAATACGATAATAAATTCGATCTCCGAGGAGTTACTTCATGACTTCCACACCGATTACAGACGCAGACGCTGCAAAACAGAAAGTCGATGACCGGCTGTCCGTCCGCGAGAAAATGGGCTACGGCCTGGGCGATGCGGGCGGCACGGTAATTACCTGCCTGATCATGAACTTTCTGACCTTTTTCTATACCGATGTATTTGGTCTCACCCCTGCGCTGGTGGGCACGCTGTTTATTGCCCTTCGCGTGTTTGACGCCATTTCCGATCCGGTGATGGGCGTCATTGCTGACCGCACGCAGAGCCGCTGGGGCCGATTTCGTCCCTGGCAGCTGTGGGTCGCCGTCCCGATAGGCATTATCGGCGTAATGACCTTCACCGTTCCGGAAGCCAGCATGGGCGTGAAAATCGCCTGGGCGTTCGGCACCTATTTGCTGTTATCCGTGGGCTATACCGCCATCAACGTGCCCTACTGCGCGCTGATCAACACCATGACCACCCGCCACAACGAGGTGATCGCCTGCCAGTCCTGGCGCTTTGTGCTGTGCGGCGTGGCGGGCTTTTTGGTCTCCGTTGGCCTGCCGTGGCTGGTAGCGGAGCTGGGTCAGGGCGATGCCGCGAAGGGTTATCAACTGGGCGTTGGCGTGCTGTGCGCTATCGCCGTGGTGATGTTCTTGTGCTGCTTCTTCTGGGTTCGTGAACGCGTTCCGCTGGCGCTGATGGGCAAATTCACCCTGCGCGAGCACCTGGCGGGCCTGCGTAAAAACGATCAGCTGCTGCTGATGTTGTTGATGTCGTTTCTGCTGATCAACGTCTTCAACATTCGCGGCGGTGGATATATGTACTTTATCACCTACGTGCTTCAGGGCAGCACGGCGTACACCTCGCTGTTTTTCACCATGGTGACCTTTGCCGCTATTCTGGGCGCAGTTATCGTCAGCCCGCTGTCGCGCCGTATTGATACCGTCAAACTCTACTACTACACCAACCTGGTGCTCGCTGCGCTTGCGGTGGGCATGTGGTTTCTGCCGGGTGGTCCGGCGCACCAGACGCTATGGCTGATCGTCATTTTAAGCAACGGCGTGATCCTGGGCTTCACCCTGCCGCTGCACTTCTCGCTAATGGCCTTTGCCGATGACTACGGCGAGTGGAAAACCGGCGTGCGTTCGTCGGGCATGAACTTCGCCTTCAACCTGTTTTTCATCAAGCTTGCGTGGGCGTCCAGCGCCGGGATTATCAGCCTGGTGTTTATTGCCGTGGCCTATCAGCCAGGCGCGGGCAACCAGACGCCAGCCTCACTGCACGGCATCACCGCCATGGAGACGCTGCTGCCTGCCCTTTTCCATCTGCTGCTGGCGGTCGCTATCCGCTGGTGCAGGCTTAATAACCCAATGATGTCGCGCATTTCCACCGACCTGCGCCAGCGTCACGTACCGTCCTGAGGAGAACGCTATGTCCATAATGGAACCCGACCTGCACCAGCTGAAAATCAACGATCCGTTTCTCGGGCAATATCAACGGCTGGTCCGTGACGTGGTGATCCCTTACCAGTGGGATGCGCTTAACGACCGCGTGGCGGAGGCCGAACCCAGCCACGCCATCGCCAACTTCCGCATCGCGGCCGGGCTGGAACAGGGGGAGTTTTACGGGATGGTGTTTCAGGACAGCGACGTAGCGAAATGGCTCGAAGCCGTGGCGTGGTCGCTGTGCCAGAAACCGGATGCAGCACTGGAAAAAACCGCCGACGAGGTGATTGAGCTGGTCGCGGCAGCGCAGTGTGAAGATGGTTACCTCAACACCTACTTTACGGTAAAAGCCCCCGAGGAACGCTGGACAAATCTGGCCGAATGCCACGAGCTGTACTGCGCCGGGCATATGATTGAAGCGGGCGTGGCGTATTTCCAGGGAACCGGAAAACGTCGCCTGCTGGACGTGGTGTGCAGGCTGGCGGACCATATCGACAGCGTGTTTGGCCCGGGAGAAACACAGCTACACGGTTACCCTGGTCACCCGGAAATCGAGCTGGCGCTGATGCGGCTGTACGACGTCACGCAGGAGCCGCGTTATCTCAATCTGGTGAAATACTTTATTGAAGAACGCGGCGCGCAGTCTCACTTCTACGATAGCGAATACGAGAAGCGCGGCAAAACATCTTACTGGAACACCTATGGTCCGGCGTGGATGGTCAAGGACAAAGCCTACAGCCAGGCGCATCTGCCCCTTGCGGAACAACAAACGGCCATCGGCCATGCCGTGCGTTTCGTCTATCTGATGACGGGCATGGCGCATCTGGCGCGCCTGAGCAACGACGAGGGGAAACGTCAGGACTGTCTGCGTCTGTGGAACAACATGGCGCAGCGCCAGCTGTACATTACCGGCGGGATTGGCTCGCAGAGCAGCGGGGAGGCGTTCAGCAGCGATTACGATCTGCCCAACGATACGGTGTACGCCGAAAGCTGCGCCTCAATCGGCCTGATGATGTTCGCCCGCCGGATGCTGGAGATGGAGGCAGACGGCCACTACGCCGACGTGATGGAGCGCGCGCTGTACAACACGGTGCTGGGCGGGATGGCGCTGGACGGTAAGCATTTCTTTTATGTCAATCCACTGGAAGTGCATCCGAAAACGCTGGCCTTTAACCATATCTATGACCACGTGAAGCCGGTGCGTCAGCGCTGGTTCGGCTGCGCCTGCTGCCCGCCGAATATCGCCCGCGTGCTGACCTCGCTGGGGCACTACATTTATACCGTTCGCCCGGATGCGCTGCTGATAAACCTGTACGTGGGGAACGACGTCGCCATTCCGGTGGGCGATAACGCCCTACAGCTGCGCATTAGCGGTAACTATCCGTGGCAGGAGCAGGTGAAGATTGAAATCACCTCGCCGGTTCCGGTCACCCACACGCTGGCACTCAGGCTGCCGGACTGGTGCGCGGAGCCTGCCGTTTCGCTGAATGGCGAAGCCATTACCGGTGAAGTGTCACGCGGATATCTCTACCTCTCCCGCTGCTGGCAGGAAGGCGACACCCTGACCCTGACGCTACCGATGCCGGTCCGCCGCGTGTACGGTAACCCCCAGGTGCGCCAGCAGGCGGGTAAAGTCGCGCTACAGCGCGGGCCGCTGGTTTACTGCCTGGAAGAAGCTGATAACGGCGCCAACCTGCATAACCTCTCCTTGCCCCGAGATAGCGAGTTCCGGGTATATGAAGGCAAAGGCATTTTCGCGCATAAGATGCTGATACAGACAGAAGGGATTGGGTGTCACATGAAGGAAACGGATGCGCTGTGGCAGTACGACCGCTCGCCGGTACTGCGCCAGCCCCGGACGTTGACCTTTATTCCGTGGTTTAGCTGGGCTAACCGGGGAGAAGGGGAAATGCGGATATGGGTGGATGAAGGCTGAATAGCGGCGGTCTGTTGCCCTCACCCACGGGAGAGGTTGAACGCTATGGCAGCACGCGACGTGCTGCCTCAGCCAGAAATGCGCTTCGATTACCGAACTGAGGATGCTCGCTGACAAAGGAATCAATCTTTACCAGCAAACGTCGAGGCATCGTGATGTTAATACGCTCGGCTCTGCCGTCAAACTGCTTCATATTAATATCCACCAGCAACCATTGCCCGCCCGTGAAGTCGTCAGGGTGATTTTCAAGGTGCACTTCGACATTTCCCGGAAGAGGCAATGCTTCATCCATTTCAAACAGCGCTTCGAAGTGCGCGGTGAGCGCCTCACGTGCATCCTGAAAAGCGTCGTCCAGGGAATCACCTGCAAAAAAACAGCCTGGAACGTCAGGAAAAAAGCCGCTGGCGCTACCGTCGGTGTCAGAATGAATGTAAGCCGGATAAAACATAACTACTCCTGATATCAGTGTTTAATTCCCGCCTGCCGCCATATCTGCGCGAGCGTGCCCGGTTTAATATCCTTCTTAGGATGTGGGACAGTAACCAGCCCTTTCTGTTCGGGATGGCGAAACTGATGATGGCTTCCTTTCGTTCTGACACATTTC
This sequence comes from Enterobacter cloacae complex sp. P38RS, assembly GCF_014930775.1. NCBI lineage: Bacteria > Pseudomonadati > Pseudomonadota > Gammaproteobacteria > Enterobacterales > Enterobacteriaceae > Enterobacter > Enterobacter cloacae complex sp. P38RS. Next base: position 204,321 of record NZ_JADBRS010000005.1, on the reverse strand, counting down.
CAGCCGTGGCCGATCAGAACGGTAATGACATCCGCACTTTTCACATCCCAGTCCTTCCATGATTATACACATGATACACACCATTGCTATCGGGTCGAATCACATTAGCGCATAAGGAACATCAGTGCAGCCGTGTTTTGGCGGAACAGGAAGAAGCATCGAGAAATGAAAAAGGAATACGTTGTATTGCAGATAAAAATGCAGGCAAGATCGTAGGCCGGGCAAGGCAACGCCGTCGCCCGGCTTTACCGCATCAGAAGCGCCAGGTCAGGCCGGTCATTAGCGCGAAGCTATCATCGCGGTCGATCATCGGGCTGTTCTTCACGTCATCAGGCAACACGGTGTAGACCGCGCTGGCGTTGAGGTACAGCTTCTGGGTTAACTGATATTTAGCTGCCAGACCAACGTAGGGCGTCCAGCTGTCGCCGGCGGTGTATTGATCCAGCCCTGAGCGGCGTGACTCGCTGCCGGATACGCCGTAGTAGTAGTCGTTATGGCTCTCGTCGCTGTAAAAAACACCGACAGAAGGCGTCAGGGTCAAACGCTCCATCCTGATTGGACGGAAGTAGGATACCTCGCCCACCACGCCGCCGCTTTCATCCGTGGCATCGCCTGAAACCGCCACTTTCAGAGAACCCCAGCTTTCGTGGTGGTAGTACGCACCGCCGAGGAACGCAGAGGCTTTACGCTCATCAAGCTGCTTCATCTGGTGGTCGTCGTTATCATCCGGATCAAAATGCAGCGGCATCCAGGATGCGGTCAGGCTGAGTTCATTTTTTGCGTCTTTCCACAGGATCCATCCGCCCGTGGTCTGGCGAACATAGAAGCGATCACCCTCATAGCTAATTAACGGCACCGCGGTGGTATTTTCGTTATAGCCTTTATAAGGAGACTCATTAAATACGGCCCCCGCGCCAAGTGAAAAGTCACCGGCCATTGCAGAAGAGGTTGCAAATAACGTGGCAGCGATCAGTAAATTGTATTTAATAGTCATGTGAAGTAATCCATTTATACGCCAAATAAGCGGGGCGAATAATAATGTTTACAAATTTGCCGGTGCAACGCTGCAGTTTATATAATATTATATATAAAATCATATAGATGGGTGCGCATGATGAATAAATTACAGCTAAAGCCACGCGAGTTGAAAATAATCTCCGTCATCGCAGCCACCCACAGCATTGGTGATGCCGCCGCCCTGCTGGGCATGGCGCAGGCCAACGTCAGTAAATATCTCTCGGATTTTGAAACGCGGGTTGGGCTTAAGGTTTTTGAGCGCACCACCCGCCAACTCGCTCTGACGCAGTTCGGTGAGGCGTTGCTCCCCTATGTCGACGCCACGCTGGACAAAAACACGCAACTTATTAATTTCATTGCCGATTATAAGCATGAAAAGCGTGGAAAAGTCACGATTTACGCCCCAACGGGCATCGTGACCTATCTCGCGCGCCACGTGATCCACCAGATAAAGGACATCGGGGATATTCGCATTTCCCTGAAAACCTACAACCTGGACCGCAACGAATATTCAGAAGGTGTGTCCTTCCCGGATGACTGTGATATTTTAATTACCTATGCGCAACCGAAAGATGAAAGTCTGGTCGCCAGCGTGTTAGCAAAATATTCCGTCACTGCATTCGCAACCCAGGAATATTTAAATAAACATCCTTTAACCGGACCTGAAGATTTAATTAATCACTCCTGTATTCTGATCGACTCCATGCTGGTCGATGACGCCAACATCTGGCGTTTTCGCATGCATGGCAGTGATGATGTGCATGATTATCGGGTAACCGGAAACTATATTTGCGACAATACCCAGACGGCTCTGGAGCTGGCAAGAAATAACCTTGGCATTGTGTTCGCGCCGAAAGAAAGCCTGAAGAAGGAATTAACGCAAGGCACGCTGGTCCCCTGTTTCCCGCATCAGGAAGAGTGGTGGCTCGATCTGACCGCCATCTTCCGCAAGCGCGAATATCAGCCCTGGCGCGTACAATATGTTCTGGATGGCGTCCTCAACTGCCTGCGCCAGCAAATTGCTCAGGCCGTCCATGGACGGCCTGAACTGGGCGATTAGAACAGCCCCAGCGGTTTATCGGAGTAGCTGACAAGCAGACATTTCGTCTGCTGGTAATGCTCCAGCATCATCTTGTGCGTTTCACGCCCGATGCCCGACTGCTTATACCCGCCAAATGCCGCGTGAGCCGGATAGGCGTGGTAGCAGTTGGTCCATACGCGTCCCGCCTGAATGCCTCTGCCCATTTTATAGGCCAGGTTGCCGTTGCGGCTCCAGACTCCCGCCCCCAGGCCATACGGCGTGTCGTTGGCAATCTCCAGCGCCTCCTCCATCGTTTTGAAGGTAGTCACCGCCAGCACCGGTCCGAAAATCTCCTCCTGGAAGACGCGCATGTTGTTCTGCCCGAACAGGATCGTCGGCTCAAGGTAATACCCTTCCTGCAGATCTCCGCCGAGCACCTTACGGCGACCGCCGGTCAGGATATCCGCCCCTTCCTTCTTGCCGATATCGATGTAGTTGAGGATAGTCTCCAGCTGGCCATGCGAGACCTGCGCCCCCATCTGCGTAACGTTATCGAGCGGGTTACCACTGCGGATAGACTCGACGCGGCGAATGGCCCGCTCCATAAAGCGCTCGTAGATGGACTCCTGCACCAGCGCGCGGCTTGGGCAGGTGCAGACTTCGCCCTGGTTAAAGGCAAACAGCGCAAACCCTTCCAGCGCCTTGTCGAAGAAAGCGTCCTCTTCCTCCATCACGTCCGCGAAGAAGATGTTCGGGGACTTCCCGCCCAGCTCCAGGGTCACCGGAATAATGTTTTGCGTGGCGTACTGCATAATCTGCTGGCCCACTTCCGTCGACCCGGTAAACGCCACTTTAGCGATCCGTTTTGAGGTGGCCAGATATTCCCCTATCTCACCGCCCGCGCCGTTCACCACGTTAATCACCCCCGGCGGCAGAAGATCGGCAACAATTTCCATCAGCAGCAGGACAGAGAGCGGGGTTAAACGCGCCGGTTTAAGCACAATGCAGTTCCCGGCGGCCAGCGCGGGCGCCATTTTCCAGCTCGCCATCAGCAGCGGGAAGTTCCACGGAATAATTTGCCCGACGACCCCCAGCGGCTCGTGGAAGTGGTACGCCACGGTGTCGCTATCTACCTCGCTTATTCCGCCCTCCTGCGCGCGAATACAGGAGGCAAAATAGCGGAAGTGGTCGATAGCCAGCGGCACGTCTGCCGCCATCGTTTCCCGGATCGGCTTGCCGTTATCCCAGGTTTCCGCCGTCGCCAGCAGCTCCAGATTCTGCTCCATCCGGTCGGCGATTTTGAACAAAATGGCCGCGCGCTCCTGAACGGAGGTATGGCCCCATTTATCTTTCGCTTTGTGCGCCGCATCCAGCGCCAAATCGATATCCCGCTTGCCGGAGCTGGCAATCTCGCACAGCGGCTGGCCGGTAACGGGCGTCAGGTTGGAATAGTATTCGCCGTCGACGGGGGCCACCCAGTCGCCGCCGATAAAATTGTCATAACGGGGCTTCAGCTTGAGGGGAAAACCATACTCGCCGGGCTGGATACGCGAAGAGGGAGGATTGTTTGTCATGACCGTCTCCTTGCTGTTGGTGTACAACAAGGGTAGTCCCGGCTGGCGGTTTTCTCGCCAGTGGGTGACGGGTTTACGAGCCGTATCACGGATTACCGTACTTTACGTTTCGTTCCTGCCACTGAGCCATACTTAACAGCTCAAGGGCTCATGAGGAACGATGCGATGCAGCTGTTTATCGGTTTTGACGTAGGCGGAACCCACATCAAACACGGCGTGATTGATGAAAATGGCAAGGAGCTGACGACGGACGAGTACGATACTCCTGAGGATAAAAACACCTTCAAAAAGAAGTGGAAAGCGGTAGTTGAAGCGTATCAGGACGAACACGGCATCGTCGGTATCGGCGTGAGCTTTCCCGGCCATATTAACCACCACAGCGGCGAAGCGGCAAAAGCGGGCGCGCTCGACTATCTCGACGGTGAAAACCTGTGCGCACTCTTCGCCGGGCTGACCGATCTTCCCGTCACCGTGGAAAACGACGCCAACTGTGCGGCGCTGGGCGAGCGCTGGCAGGGCGCGGGTAAGGACTACGAGCATTTCGTCTGCATCACCATCGGCACGGGCATCGGTGGCGGGATTGTGATGGAAGGCGATCTTTATCGCGGGTCGCATTACCGCGCCGGCGAATTTGGCGTGCTGCCCGTGGGTAATAACGGCGAACCCATGCATGAAGTGGCGTCGGCCAGCGGCCTGATGAAAGCCTGTCGTCGCGCGCTGGCCGTATCAGAAGAAGAGATGCCTCACGGCGAGGAGCTGTTTAAACGCATGGAGAGCGACGTGCATCTGCGTGAGGCCATTGAGGAGTGGGCCCATTGCCTCTCGCGCGGCGTTTACAGCGTAATCTCAATGTTCGATCCACAGGCAGTGCTGATTGGCGGCGGGGTAAGCGAGCAGGAGAAAATCTATCTCCTGCTCGATAAGTACCTGCAGCGATTCGAGGAGTGGGAGGCGCTCAAGGTGCCCATTCTGCCCTGCGAGCTGGGTAACCAGGCGGGGAGGCTGGGCGCGGTATGGCTGGCTAAGCAAAAACTCTCCCGCCGCACGTAGCGCTCAGGGGAACAGCTGCGCGTCGCGAAGCAGATGGTCATTACCCCGGCGACGCGTAAACCCGATGCGGTTGAAATATTCCAGGATCTGGATCGCCAGCTTGCGGCCAACGTTCAGCCGGTCGCGGAAATCGGCTGCGCAGGTGGAGCCGCGCGCCTGATCCAGTTCGCGGATCAGGTTAGCAAACGCCACAATGCGATCGTTACGGTAATAACGATCTTTCACTATCGCGACTATCAGCCCCTGCTGCGCCGCATGGCGCAATACCTGACGCATCACCTGCTCGTCGGTGTTCGTTTCACGAGCCAGATCGCGAACCCACCAGGGTTCATCGCCAAACAGCGAGGCCACTTTTTGCCAGATTGCCTCCTGCTCTGCGGTGAACCCGGCTTTGTGATCCGGCAGGTGCAGCCAGCCGTGATGGCTTTTAATCACCCCGCTTTCGCGCATGTTTTCAATCAGCAGCAGCACCAGCGCATCGTCTTCCATCGGCAGCGCCATGCGTCGCAGGCGCTCGCGACCAGGACCGGGTTCATCCTGATGCTGTTCATGGTAAGTGGCGAGCGTGTTCAGGATCTTACGCTGCCAGTTTGCCGCAACCGGCGCATCGAGCAGGCTGTTGCCGGCCTGAATAAAGCCCGGCTGTTGGGTCAGCTGATGCAACCCTTCGCCGCTCAGCTGGCGTGCCCATGCAAAATCACTCAGGCTCACGGCCCCGCGCTCAAGATGAACCCGCAGCGCGGCGTTATCATCCTGAGCCTGCGCAAGCGCAGCCAGCCATTGCAGGTATTCAGGCTTACGCTTGCCGCGTCGCGGCGGGTTCAGCGTCACTACCCGCGCCCCGGCCAGCGTTTCCCGTGCGGAAATGTCCCGCAGTACCAGACGGTCGTTATCCGCCAGCCAGAGCGGCGAATCAAAAACCAGTTCGGCAAGATCGTTTTCCAGCAGGGACACGCGCCCGGTGATATGGCTGGCCGCGTGGTGAATATGCAGCGGCTGCCATTGGGTCAGCGGGACGTTTGTCTGCAGGGAGACGATGACGCGTTCAGACGGCTCGGGCGGGGCGTCGGCCAGCAGCCAGTCGCCGCGGTTAAGCTGCTCTTTTTCCGCATCCCCGGCAATGTTGAGCGCGATCCGCTGCCCGGCGTGGGCGTGCTCCGCAGGCTGATTTTGCGCATGTAAGCCGCGCACGCGCATCGGTTTATTAACGCCCGTCAGCCATAGGCTATCGCCCACCTTCACTTCACCGCTTAACGCCGTACCGGTGACCACCAGCCCCGCGCCTTTGACGGTAAACGCCCGGTCAATCGCCAGACGGAAGCGGTGATGGCTGGCGTGGTCTCGCGACGAAAGCTGCTGCAAATGGTGGCGAAGTTCGCCGATACCGCGCCCTTCTGTCGCTACGGTGACAAAAAGCGGTGCATCGGCAAAACCATATTCCCGTAAGGTCGCCTGCACCGCTTCGCGCACCTCGCTGACGCGCGCGTCGTCAACGCGATCGGCTTTAGTCAGCGCCACGGTCAACTGCGGGTTGCCTGTCAGCTGGAGGATCGCCAGATGCTCACGGGTTTGCGCCATCACGCCGTCATCGCAGGCCACCACAAGCAGGGCATGATCGATGCCCCCCACGCCCGCCAGCATGTTGGAAAGAAATTTTTCATGCCCCGGAACATCAATAAAGCCCAGCACGCGGCCATCGGGCTGGGGCCAGTAGGCATAGCCAAGATCGATGGTCATGCCGCGCTTTTTCTCTTCCGGCAGACGATCGGCGTTTATGCCGGTAATTGCCTGCAGTAACGTGGTTTTTCCGTGGTCGACGTGACCGGCGGTGGCAATAATCATTTCAACAACATCTCCAGAAATCGCTCTTCATCTTCAAGGCAGCGCAGATCCAGCCACATGCGGCCGTCGTAAATCCGTCCGATAACCGGCGTCGGCAGGGCACGCCAGCGCAACGACAGGGCCTCCAGGCGGCTACCGCGCCCGTCACGCGGGGTGAAGGTGAGCGCTTGACTCGGCAGCCTGTCCACCGGCAGCGAACCGCTGCCAATTTGCGACTGGCAGGGCTCAATGCGAACGTCAAAATCGGGGTAGTGCGGGGCAACGCGCGGCAGCAGCCGTTCGGCCTGGGCGCGAATCGAGGCGGCATCCCGGCTTAACAGGCGCAGCGTGGGCAGGCGGTCAGCCAGTTTTTCCGGATGGAGATAGAGCCGCAGCGTCGCGTCCAGCGCGGCAAGGGTCATTTTATCGGCCCGCAGGGCGCGTTTGAGCGGGTGCTGCTGCAGCTGCGCAATCAGCTCGCGCTTGCCGACGATAATTCCGGCCTGCGGCCCGCCCAGTAGTTTATCGCCGGAAAAGCTGACCAGGCTCACGCCCGCGGCAATCATCTCTTGCGGCATCGGCTCTTTAGGCAGCCCGTACTGGCTGAGATCCACCAGCGAACCGCTGCCGAGATCGGCAATCACCGGAATATTCAGCTCGAGCCCAATCGCCGCCAGCTCGGCCTCTTCAACCGTTTTGGTGAAGCCTTCAATATGATAATTGCTGGTGTGGACCTTCATCAGCAGGGCGGTGTTTTCATTCACCGCCGCGCGATAATCTTTCGCATGGGTACGGTTAGTCGTACCCACTTCATGCAGCGTGCAGCCCGCCTGGCGCATCACGTCCGGGATGCGAAACGCCCCGCCAATCTCCACCAGCTCGCCGCGGGACACCACCACCTCTCTGCCGCTCGCGGTCGCCGCCAGCATCAGCAGCACCGCCGCCGCGTTGTTATTAACAATGCAGGCATCTTCCGCGCCGGTTAGCTGGCAGAGCAGATCCGCCAGCGCGCGATCGCGATGCCCGCGCCCGGCGCCGTCCAGATCGTACTCCAGCGTCACCGGCGAGCGCATGGCCTGCACGACCGCATCCACCGCCTCTTCCGCCTGCTGGGCGCGTCCCAGGTTGGTGTGCAGCACGGTCCCTGTCAGGTTGACTACCGGGCGTAACGCGCTTTGCGCCTTCTCACCCAGCCGATGCTCAACTTCCTGCTCCCACGCTGTGCACCAGTCGGGCAAGGCGTTTTCGGCCTGGATATGGCCTCGGGCTTCATCCTGAAGCAGACGTAACATCTCCACCGTCGCGGTATGGCCGAAGCGCTCAACGGCAGCGTGAATGCGGGGCTCGCGAAGAAGTCGGTCGGTCGCGGGGATCTGGCTGTACAGCGAATGATGAGTAGTCATGAAAGCGCCTGGCGAGTAAATATCTTCCCCCCTCCCGACGGGAGAGGGAGTTAACATATGGAGGGATTGTACCGCCTCCGACGCCGAAGTGTTATAACCCGCGTCAAGCCTTTGGCGGTTCGGTGCGGGCAAAGCTCTCGCGGCTAAAGAGCGTTTCTGCGAGTTTCACCAGCAGCGGACGGTCAACGCACCAGCCAGGGGACACCCGGCGGAAGTTGAGATAGCCGATGGCGCAGGCGATGGCGATGGTTGCCAGGTCCAGGCTGTCGGTGTGGATCTTGCCCTCCCGTATAAGCTTTTCGCACATATCCAGACTGCGGCTGATTTTTTCCCGCTGGCGCAGCAGCTCGTTTTCTGACTGCTGGGCGGCGGGCCTTGCCTGCTCGCGAACGGAGGTGAGTGCTGCATCCATAATGCCGTCGGCCAGGGCTTCAATTTGCTTCACCGCCAGCGCCGCTTTAGGGTCAGACGGCAGCATTGACGGGGCAATGCCCAGCTGTTCGATATACTCCGCAATAATGGGGGAATCGAACCAGTATTCGCCCTCGTCCGTCACCAGCGCCGGAACTTTCCCCAGCGGGTTATACTGCGCGACGCCGTTTTCGGCGTTGTAGGGCTGTTCATTAACGAATTCAAATTCAATCCCTTTCTCCAGCAGGAGAATCGAGATTTTTCGCACGAAGGGACTGGTGTAGCTACCGATGAGTTTCATTGCCTGATCCTTGATGCCGGGAAAAAGTCAGTATGGATCAAGCGATGAAAAAAGGGCAGATATGCGTGTCGCATTCCCGCCCCGGAAGGATTAGTGATCGAGATAGAGGTAGTGCATCCAGCTGGTCATACGCAGCAGCACTTTACGCATCACCGAGACGTGGGCGAAATGATCCGAATAGACCGCCACCTGGGCATAAATACCGTCCGGCAAAGCATCGACGTCGGCGTTAGGCTCCAGTTCAATCAGCGCCTGTACGCCATCCGTACCCGGCGCAACGGTCAGTGCCTGCAAGGCACCCTGCGCCTGATACGACCCGCCCGGCACTACCGGCAGAACGCTGGTGAGCTTACCGGTGAACACCTGGCCCGGCAGCGCGTTAAATACCACTTCCGCTTCATCACCCGGCTTCAGACGCAGCAGCGAGTTCTGACGGAACTGGGCCACAATCTGGCGCTTCTGTTCAGGAATGAAGACCATCACCGGGCGCAGCGGCAGCGCGGCGGCATAGGTTCCCGGACGAATCAGCACCTGAGTGATGTAGCCATTGCTCGGCGCGCGCACCACGGTCTGATCGAGGTTGTATTTCGCTTCAGCAAGCTGGGCGCGTAACGAGGCAATCTGCGACTGCTCGCCGTTCACCATGCTGTCCAGCTGGCTTTGAATCTGCGTCTGTTCAGCAACGGAGCCTTTCACCATGGCATCCTGCGCCAGATAGTTCTGCCGCGCGTTATCAATATCGCTTTCAGAGAACGGATTCACCTTCGCCTGGCTGCCTTTGAGGTAGCGCTGATAATCTTTATATAGTCGATCGCGCTCAGCGGAGACGCGTGTCGTATTGGCAACCGCTTCCGAAAGCTGCGCTTTCAGAGTGTCGATATTGTGCGTCGCGGTCACCAGGTCCGCCTTCAGTCTGTCGACGCGCGCCTGATAGCGGCCCGGATCCAGTTTAAATAACACTTCGCCTTTTTTAATGAGCTGGTTATTTTTATCGGTCACTTCAGTAACCACCCCCGTGACCTGCGGCGTAATCGGAATGGAAATTACCGCTTTTTGCGCCGTAAAGGTATACGGATGGTTATAGTTCATTAGTAGAATGAGTCCGGCAACAATAAACACCCCGCCTAACGTCGCGGTAGCAAGCGTCCACTGATTTACCGGAATACGGAATATTTTAAAGATTGCCCAGGCAAATGCCACATAGGTCAGAATAATCAACAGATCCATGATTAGCGCTCCAGCGTGTTTTTATCATCAGAGGGCTGAACCGCTGCCAGCTTGTGTTCTAACTCGGCCACGCGTTTGGCCAGCGCATCCATCCCCGGAACCTCATCAGGCTTAGTAATGTGGTTCTGCATGCCCCAGCCGCGATCTTCGCGGTACAGCGTGGCCCAAATCCACAGGAACGGCCAGATGGCATGGAGCGTAAACAGGCTGATCCAGCCTGCCGTATGAATAGCATCGGCATGGGGATGATTACGCTTTTTAGCCATATTATAGGGGATGTCATGGATGGCGATGATTCCGTAAAAAAGAACCAGAAATACAAAAATCAACACGCCCAGCGCGAAATAGTTGAGAAACATAGTCTCCTCACTTAAACAACGTCAACTCATTACATTAATAAAACAGCACGCAACCTAATTAATTTATTTTTAAATTTAAAAGGCACACTGATTATTTCAGAGCCGGGAAGTATCGGTTTTTATAATATCTCCACGCAAGTTTATAAGCGTGTCAAAATATATCCTGAATAATAATATACTCAACCTTACATTATGAGCGTAATTCAGGTTTCAACTTTCCGCCATACTACATATGTAAACTGTTTTATTAGCTTTCCGTGTTACTCGAGGCCGTCCTGACGCCGATCGCAGTCGGAGAAATCCGCATAAAAATATTTTGTGAAACCAGTCACAATCCGGAAACAAACACGCAAAAACAAAATGTGACATCAATCACATAAAGAGGTGGTTTTTGCTCTATTTTTCGCCATCGTATTTTTTTTACTCGCCTATTTTGTGACTCAGATCACTTCATTCAACGCCACACCCCCTACATTTACGTGACATACATCACACAAAATTCCGCTATCTGGACAGTTGAACGATTCAGTGCCAGATTTCACAGCATCAGAACAGGGTCCGGCTACCTCTGCCGCCTCATTAACAATAAACCTCGGGCCGCAAGCCTAAGCGTAAACAGAAGAAGGGGTGTTTTATGTCATCCGATTTCAAGATCAAAGTTCAAAGCTTTGGTCGTTTCCTCAGCAACATGGTGATGCCAAATATCGGCGCGTTTATCGCGTGGGGTATTATCACCGCATTGTTCATTCCGACAGGGTGGTTGCCTAACGAAACGCTGGCGAAACTTGTTGGCCCAATGATTACTTATCTCCTGCCGCTGCTCATCGGTTATACCGGTGGTCGTCTGGTGGGCGGTGACCGTGGTGGCGTCGTGGGTGCCATCACAACCATGGGCGTGATCGTCGGTGCGGATATGCCGATGTTCCTCGGTGCGATGATTGCCGGTCCTCTGGGCGGCTGGGCGATTAAGAAATTCGACGTCTGGGTTGATGGCAAGATCAAGTCCGGCTTCGAAATGCTGGTGAACAACTTCTCTGCGGGCATCATCGGGATGATCCTCGCGATTCTGGCGTTCCTCGGCATTGGTCCGGCTGTTGAAGTGCTGTCCAAACTGCTGGCAGCGGGCGTTAACTTCATGGTGGCGCACGACATGCTGCCACTGGCGTCTATCTTCGTTGAACCGGCGAAAATCCTGTTCCTGAACAACGCCATTAACCACGGTATCTTCTCGCCGCTGGGTATTCAGCAGTCTCACGATCTCGGCAAGTCCATCTTCTTCCTGATTGAAGCGAACCCGGGTCCGGGTATGGGCGTTCTGCTGGCGTACATGTTCTTTGGTCGCGGCAGCGCGAAGCAGTCTGCTGGCGGCGCGGCTATCATCCACTTCCTGGGCGGTATCCACGAAATTTACTTCCCGTACGTGCTGATGAACCCACGTCTGATCCTGGCCGTTATCCTCGGCGGTATGACTGGTGTGTTCACCCTGAGCGTGCTGGGCGGCGGTCTGGTCTCCCCTGCTTCTCCAGGCTCTATCCTGGCGGTGCTGGCGATGACGCCGAAAGGCGCGTACTTCGCGAACATCGCGGCGATCTGTGCGGCGATGGCGGTCTCCTTCGTGGTCTCTTCTATCCTGCTGAAAACCAGCAAGGTGAAAGAAGACGACGATATCGAAGCGGCAACCCGTCGTATGCACGACATGAAAGCCGAATCCAAAGGTGCGACCCCGCTGGCGGCTGGCGATGTTTCTAACGACCTGAGCCACGTGCGTAAAATCATCGTTGCCTGCGACGCCGGTATGGGTTCCAGCGCAATGGGTGCAGGCGTGCTGCGTAAGAAAGTGCAGGATGCGGGCCTGACCAACATCTCCGTAACCAACAGCGCGATTAACAACCTGCCGCCGGACGTTGACCTGGTTATCACGCACCGCGATCTGACCGAGCGCGCTATGCGTCAGGTACCGCAGGCACAGCACATCTCGCTGACCAACTTCCTGGACAGCGGCCTGTACACCAGCCTGACCGAACGTCTGGTTGCCGCGCAGCGCCACGAAGACAACGAAGTGAAGGTGCGCACCAGCCTGCAGGACAGCTTTGACGAGAGCAACGCTCACCTGTTTAAGCTGGGCGCGGAGAACATCTTCCTCGGCCGTACCGCGAGCACCAAAGAAGAGGCGATTCGCTTTGCCGGTGAACAGCTGGTGAAGGGCGGCTACGTTCAGCCAGAATACGTTGACGCGATGCTGGAACGTGAAAAACTGACGCCAACCTACCTGGGTGAATCCATCGCGGTTCCGCACGGTACGGTTGAAGCAAAAGACCGCGTGCTGAAAACCGGCGTGGTGTTCTGTCAGTATCCTGACGGCGTGCGCTTCGGTGAAGAAGAGGACGACATCGCCCGTCTGGTGATTGGTATCGCAGCTCGCAACAACGAGCATATTCAGGTGATTACCAGCCTGACCAACGCGCTGGATGATGAGTCCGTCATCGAGCGCCTGGCACAAACTGAAAGCGTTGAAGAAGTTCTGGCCCTGCTCAACAAATAGCAGCGCCTCTTCCCTCTCCCCTTCGGGGAGAGGGCTAGGGTGAGGGGGAAACGTTCCTCACCCCAGCCCTCTCGGGTAAAAACATTGATGAAGGTTAACACTATGAAAGCATTACATTTTGGCGCAGGTAATATCGGTCGTGGCTTTATCGGTAAACTGCTGGCAGACGCGGGCATTACCCTGACATTCGCCGATGTGAATCAGGTGGTTCTGGATGCCCTGAATGCCCGTCATAGCTATCAGGTTCATGTGGTGGGTGAAAACGAACAGGTTGAAACCGTCTCTGGCGTCAACGCGGTCAGCAGCATCGGCGACGACGTGATTGACCTGATCGCCAGCGTTGATCTGGTGACCACCGCCGTGGGTCCGGTGGTGCTTGAACGTATTGCTCCTGCGGTCGCGAAAGGCCTGAAGAAGCGTAAAGCACAGGGCATTGAAACACCGCTGAACATCATCGCCTGTGAAAACATGGTGCGCGGCACCACGCAGCTGAAAGGCCACGTTATGGCGGCCGTGGCTGAGGAAGATAAAGCCTGGGTTGAAGCGCACGTCGGGTTTGTGGATTCCGCTGTAGACCGCATCGTTCCGCCGTCCGAATCCGCCACCAACGATCCGCTGGAAGTCACTGTTGAAACCTTCAGCGAGTGGATCGTCGATAAAACTCAGTTCAAGGGCGCGCTGCCGACCATTCCGGGAATGGAACTCACTGATAACCTGATGGCATTTGTCGAACGCAAACTCTTCACGCTGAACACCGGGCATGCTATAACCGCGTACCTCGGAAAGTTGGCCGGTCATCAGACCATTCGCGACGCGATCCTCGATGAGCAGATCCGCGCGGTGGTGAAAGGGGCAATGGAAGAGAGCGGCGCGGTGCTGATCAAACGCTACGGTTTTGATGCTGATAAACACGCAGCATACATCCAGAAAATCCTCGGTCGTTTTGAAAACCCGTATCTGAAAGATGACGTTGAGCGCGTGGGCCGTCAGCCGCTGCGTAAGCTGAGCGCGGGCGACCGCCTGATTAAGCCGCTGCTGGGCACGCTGGAATACGGTCTGCCGCACGCCAACCTGGTGAAAGGAATTGCTGCCGCGATGCACTACCGCAGCGAGCAGGACCCGCAGGCGATTGAGCTGGCTCAGCTGATTGATGACAAAGGCGCGCAGGCTGCGCTGGCGCAGATTTCCGGTCTGGACGCCAGCAGCGACGTGGTTGCGGAGGCGGTTAACGCATACAACGCAACCAAATGATGCAGAATCCGGCGCAGGTAAGCCTGCGCCCGAATAACAGATTGTCAGATATGCAGGCAATAATGGAACAAACCCAGGCCTTTGAAAATCGTGTGCTTGAGCGTCTGAATGCTGGCAAAACCGTACGAAGTTTCCTGATTGCCGCCGTCGAGCTGTTAACCGAGGCGGTGAACATTCTGGTGCTTCAGGTGTTTCGCAAAGACGACTACGCGGTAAAGTACGCTGTAGAACCGTTACTGGACGGAGACGGACCGCTGGGCGATCTGTCGGTGCGTCTGAAGCTGATTTATGGTCTTGGCGTGCTCAACCGCCAGGAGTATGAAGACGCTGAACTGTTAATGGCGCTGCGCGAAGAACTCAATCATGACGGTAATGAGTACACTTTTACCGATGATGAGATCCTGGGGCCGTTCGGCGAGCTGCACTGCGTCACCGCCCTGCCTCCTGCTCCCCATTTTGATAACAGCGACCCTGAACTGTACGCGATGCAAAAGCTGCGCTATCAACAGGTTGTCCGTTCCACGATGGTCCTCTCCCTGACTGAGCTGATTTCTAAAATCAGCTTAAAAAAAGCGTTTCAGAAGTAAGCCCGTTCACATTGGTGTATCCTTCCCTGTAATTCCCCCGATTTAGAGTCAATTGTCATGAAAGAAGTCGAAAAGAACGAAATTAAACGCCTGAGCGACCGTCTGGATCTGATCCGTCACCAGATGGCTGGCCTGTCTCTGGTTGATTCCGCCGAGAAATATGCCGAGCTGGAAAAAGAGTCCGTGAAGCTGGAAGCGGAAATCGAGCGCCTGCGCGAAGTGAAAGGCCAGAAGCTGAGCAAAGAAGCGCAGAAACTGATGAAAATGCCGCACCGCCGCGCGATCACCAAAAAAGAGCAGGCCGACATGGGCAAGCTGAAGAAAAGCGTCCGTGGTCTGGTGGTGGTGCACCCGATGACCGAGCTTGGCCGCGAAATGGGCCTGAAAGAGATGACGGGTTTTTGTAAGACCGCATTCTGATTTCATGCCGGGTGGCGCTGCGCTTACCCGGCCTACTCTTTTCCCCTTCGCGTGAATTGGTCCAACCAATAGCGCAATCAATCCTCCCCCGGTTCACAATTTCATTATTTGCGCTCACAAAACCATTGCCACTCCATAACATCTGGTTAACCATTCATTGTCATTAACCCTACAACACAATATTGGCAGGACCACTTTTACACAGCTTGTGACGCAGAGTTGAGCGGAGACTCACCCGCAGCACAGGCTGTCTGGTCCCCAGGAGACCTGCATGAGCCTCTGGCAACAAAACTACGACCCGGCCGGCAATATCTGGCTGTCGAGCCTGATCGCATCGCTACCGATCCTGTTCTTCTTCTTTGCGCTGATTAAGCTCAAGCTGAAGGGCTACCTCGCCGCGACGTATACCGTTGCCATCGCCCTACTGGTGGCGCTGTTCTTCTATAAGATGCCGGTCGATCGCGCGCTGGCCTCCGTTGTCTACGGTTTCTTCTACGGCCTGTGGCCGATTGCGTGGATCATCATCGCCGCGGTCTTTGTCTATAAAATCTCGGTAAAGACCGGGCAGTTCGACATCATTCGTTCGTCGATTCTCTCCATCACCCCGGACCAGCGCTTGCAGATGCTGATTGTCGGCTTCTCCTTCGGGGCGTTCCTTGAAGGCGCGGCAGGATTCGGCGCACCGGTGGCGATCACCGCCGCGCTGCTGGTCGGGTTGGGCTTTAACCCGCTGTACGCCGCTGGCCTGTGTCTGATTGTGAACACCGCACCGGTGGCGTTTGGCGCGATGGGGATTCCGATTCTGGTGGCCGGACAGGTGACCGGGCTGGACAGCTTTGAGATCGGCCAGATGGTTGGCCGCCAGCTGCCGTTCCTGACCATTATCGTGCTGTTCTGGATCATGGCGATTATGGACGGCTGGCGCGGCGTGAAGGAGACCTGGCCTGCGGTGATGGTGGCAGGCGGCTCGTTCGCGATTGCCCAGTACCTCAGCTCGAACTTCCTTGGCCCGGAGCTGCCGGACATCATCTCTTCGCTGGTGTCGCTGGTCTGTCTGACGCTGTTCCTGAAACGCTGGCAGCCGGTGCGTATCTTCCGCTTTGCGGACATGGGCGCGTCGCATGTGGATCAGACCCTCGCCCGCACGGGCTATACCGCAGGACAGATCGTCCGCGCCTGGTCGCCGTTCCTGTTCCTGACCGCCACCGTGACGCTGTGGAGCATACCGCCGTTTAAAGCGCTGTTCGCTCCCAGCGGCGCGCTGTACGACATGGTGATTAACATCTCCGTGCCGTTCCTCGACAAGATGGTTGCCCGTATGCCGCCGGTCGTGCACGACGCCACCCCGTATGCGGCAGTGTTTAAGTTTGACTGGTTCTCCGCCACCGGTACGGCCATCCTGTTTGCGGCACTCCTTTCCGTGGTGTGGCTGCGCATGAAGCCTGCCGCCGCGGTGCAGACTTTTGCGGCAACGATTAAAGAGCTGATGCTGCCGATCTACTCCATCGGCATGGTGCTGGCGTTCGCGTTTATCTCGAACTACTCCGGCCTGTCGTCGACGCTGGCATTAGCGCTGGCCCACACCGGACACGCGTTCACCTTCTTCTCGCCGTTCCTCGGCTGGCTGGGGGTGTTCCTGACGGGTTCAGATACCTCGTCTAACGCCCTGTTTGCTGCCCTGCAGGCGACGGCTGCGCAGCAGATTGGCGTGTCGGACGTGCTGCTGGTCGCCGCGAACACCACCGGCGGCGTGACCGGCAAAATGATCTCCCCGCAGTCCATCGCCATTGCCTGTGCGGCGGTGGGACTGGTGGGCAAAGAGTCGGACCTGTTCCGCTTTACCGTGAAACACAGCCTGATATTCACCTGCATGGTGGGCGTGATCACCACCCTGCAGGCCTATGTCTTAACCTGGATGATCCCATGATAGTGATGCCCAGACGCCTATCCGACGAGATTGCCTCTCGCGTGCGGGCGCTGATTGAAGAACAACAGCTGGAAGCGGGCATGAAATTGCCCGCCGAGCGCCAGCTTGCCGCCCGGCTTGGCGTATCGCGTAACTCACTTCGCGAGGCGCTGGCGACGCTGGTCAGCGAAGGCGTACTGGTGAGCCGTCGCGGCGGCGGCACCTTTGTGCGCTGGCAGCATGATGACTGGTCCGAGCAAAACATCGTGCAGCCGCTGAAGACGCTGCTGGAAAACGACCCGGACTACAGCTTCGACATTCTTGAAGCGCGTCACGCCATCGAAACCAGTACCGCATGGCACGCAGCGATGCGGGCAACCGAAGCCGACAAAGAGAAGCTCAAAGCCTGCTTCGAGACCACGCTAAGCAGCGACCCGGACATCGCCTCCCAGGCGGACGTGCGTTTCCATCTGGCAATCGCCGAGGCGTCGCACAACGTGGTGCTGCTCCAGACCATGCGCGGGTTCTTCGACCTGCTGCAATCCTCCGTGAAGCAGAGCCGCCAGCGCATGTATCTGGTCCCGCCGGTCTTTGCCCAGCTGACCGAACAGCACGAGGCGGTGCTCAACGCCATTCTGGCCGGCGATGCCGAAGCCGCGCGCAAGGCGATGATGGCGCATCTCGGCTTCGTGCACACCACCATTAAACGATTTGATGAAGACCAGGCCCGACAGGCGCGTATTACCCGTCTGCCTGGCGACAGTGATATTTCCAGGGAGAACAAAGCATGATTATTTCAGCAGCCAGTGACTACCGCGCCGCGGCGCAGCGCATTTTGCCGCCGTTCCTGTTCCACTACATCGACGGTGGGGCGTATGCCGAATACACCCTGCGCCGCAACGTAGAGGATCTGTCAGAAGTGGCCCTGCGCCAGCGCGTGCTGAAGAATATGTCTGACCTGAGCCTTGAGACGAAGCTGTTCAACGAAACGCTCTCCATGCCGGTAGCGCTCGCGCCTGTCGGCTTATGCGGCATGTACGCCCGTCGCGGTGAAGTGCAGGCCGCCGCCGCGGCAGATGCCAAAGGCATTCCGTTTACCCTCTCTACCGTGTCCGTCTGCCCGATTGAAGAGGTCGCCCCGACCCTCAAGCGCCCGATGTGGTTCCAGCTGTACGTCCTGCGCGATCGCGGCTTTATGCGTAACGCCCTGGAGCGTGCCAAAGCGGCAGGCTGCTCAACGCTGGTCTTTACCGTTGATATGCCCACGCCCGGCGCGCGCTACCGTGATGCCCACTCCGGCATGAGCGGCCCGAATGCCGCCCTGCGCCGCTACTGGCAGGCGGTAACGCATCCACAGTGGGCGTGGGATGTGGGTCTGAACGGCCGACCGCACGATCTGGGGAATATCTCGGCCTATCTCGGCAAACCGACCGGGCTGGAGGACTATATCGGCTGGCTGGCGAACAACTTCGATCCGTCGATCTCGTGGAAAGACCTGGAGTGGATCCGCGAGTTCTGGGATGGACCGATGGTGATCAAAGGGATCCTCGATCCGGAAGATGCCCGCGACGCGGTGCGTTTTGGCGCGGATGGAATTGTGGTCTCTAACCACGGCGGACGCCAGCTCGACGGCGTGCTCTCTTCCGCCCGCGCCCTGCCGGCCATTGCCGATGCGGTGAAAGGCGATATTGCCATTCTGGCCGACAGCGGCATCCGCAACGGGCTGGACGTGGTGCGCATGATTGCGCTGGGTGCCGACAGCGTGCTGCTGGGCCGCGCGTACCTGTACGCGCTGGCCACCAGCGGCCAGGCGGGCGTGGCAAATCTGCTGAACCTGATCGAGAAAGAGATGAAGGTGGCGATGACCCTGACCGGCGCGAAGTCGATCAGTGAAATCAGCAAGGATTCACTGGTGCAGGAGTTGAGCAAACTACCGGCGGCGCTGGCTCCGCTGTCACATGGCGACGCGGCCTGATCCTCTCCCGTTACCCCACCTTTCCCATGCGTCCGATTTCCCCCTCGGGCGCTTTTTTTGTCGAAAATAACACCTGCGTAACATTCTGGATAAGAAAATTTGACACACCCCTCCCGTTCGCAATTGTATAGACAAGCAAATACAAGAACACAAAAACAACATCACATCGGAGGGGAGCGTATGACCTATTCAGGTAAGGTGGATATTCAGCAGGTGATCGACGAGAGTCCTTTTTCAGGGTTTCACTGGCTTCTTATCGTGCTGGGCTTTCTGGTTCTGGCGATCGATGGTTTTGATACGGCAGCGATGGGCTACATCGCGCCTACGCTGTCGGCGGAGTGGGGAATACACAAACAGGATTTGGGGCCGGTGCTGAGTGCGGCGCTGCTGGGGCTGTCGCTGGGAGCCCTTATTGCAGGTCCGGTATCGGACCGGATGGGACGCAAGCGCGTGCTGGTCTTTTCGTGCCTGTTCTTCGGCCTGGCGAGCCTGGGGACGGCCTGGGCGCAAAGCCTGAATACCCTGACGCTGTGGCGCTTTCTGACGGGTCTCGGGCTCGGCGCCGCCATGCCAAACGCCATCACGC
Organism: Enterobacter cloacae complex sp. P38RS; assembly: GCF_014930775.1. Taxonomy (NCBI): domain Bacteria; kingdom Pseudomonadati; phylum Pseudomonadota; class Gammaproteobacteria; order Enterobacterales; family Enterobacteriaceae; genus Enterobacter; species Enterobacter cloacae complex sp. P38RS. The sequence goes on along the minus strand of NZ_JADBRS010000005.1, from coordinate 184,870 downwards.
TGATCTCAGAGTTTGCCCCCCAGCGCTGCCGCGCCATGGCGATTAATACCATGTACTGCGGCTTCCCTCTGGGTGCGGCGGGCGGCGGCGCAATCTCTTCCTGGCTTATTCCCCACCACGGTTGGCGAAGCGTGCTGCTGACCGGCGCGATTGCGCCGCTGATTTTAACCGTGCTGCTGGCGCTGCTGCTGCCGGAATCGGTGAAGTTTCTGGTGCAGCGCGGGAAAGACGTCGCGCAGGTTCGCCGCATTGCCAGCCGGTTCAGCCGCAGCACGCTGGAGAGCGTTACGGGCTTTTTCCTGGCGGAAGAGAAAGCCGCGTCTAAAAAAGGGAGCGTGGGGCAGCTGTTTTCCATGCCCTGGCTACCCGGCACCCTGATGCTGTGGGTGACTTATTTTATGGGGCTGGTGATTTACTACGTCCTGCTTAGCTGGATGCCGACGCTGATGCAGGGGATGGGTTATGCCCTTGCGGAATCCGCCTGGCTCACCTCGCTGTTTACCTTCGGCGGCACCGCAGGCATTCTGCTCGCGGGCTGGATGATGGACCGCTGGGAAGCGCACAAGGTGGTCGCAGGTGGTTTTGTGCTGACGATGGGCCTGATTCTTTTGCTTGGCCTTGAGCATAACCATATCGCCCTGTTTGGCGGGCTGATTTTCCTGATGGGGATCGCGATGAACGGCGCGCAGTCGGGCATGCAAACCCTCGCGGCCACCTTTTACCCTACCGAGTGCCGCGCGACGGGCATCGCCTGGATGCAGGGGATCGGCCGCTTTGGCGGCGTGGCGGGCACCATGACCAGCGCCCAGCTTCTTTCCATGCAGTGGCAGGCAGACAGTATTTTAATGATCCTCAGCGTGCCCGCTCTGGTGGCCGCTGCGGCAACCGTCTACAAAATGCTGTACAGCCGCTCGCAGGAACCCGGCGTCGCGTAGTTCCTCTCTTTTCTGCTATTCTGCCCCCGCAATTAAGGGGGCAGCATGCTTAACATCGTTTTATTCGAACCAGAAATTCCGCCGAACACCGGCAATATCATCCGCCTGTGCGCCAACACCGGTTTTCGTCTGCACATCATCGAGCCGATGGGCTTTACGTGGGACGACAAACGCCTGCGCCGCGCGGGGCTGGATTACCATGAATTTACCGCCGTGGTTCGCCATCACGATTACGCCGCGTTTCTGGAAGCAGAGAAGCCGCAGCGCATGTTCGCCCTGACCACCAAAGGCACGCCAGCGCACAGCGCCGTGAGCTATCAGGAGGGTGACTATCTGATGTTTGGCCCGGAAACCCGCGGCCTGCCGGCCACGATCCTGGATGCCCTGCCCGCTGAGCAGAAAATCCGTATTCCGATGATGCCGGACAGCCGCAGCATGAACCTGTCGAACGCGGTGTCGGTGGTGGTGTATGAAGCCTGGCGCCAGCTGGGTTACCCGGGCGCCATTCTCAGAAGTTAAATGCCGTCACCATACTCGAAGGTATGGTGAATGCCGTTGAAGTGCTGATCCATATCCATCGACGGCTTATCGCTGTCTGGCTTACCAACGATGCGCGCCGGTACGCCAGCGGCGGTGGTGTGCGGCGGCACGGGCTGGAGCACAACCGACCCCGCGCCAATCTTCGCGCCGCGCCCGACTTCGATATTGCCGAGGATTTTAGCCCCCGCGCCAATCATCACCCCTTCACGAATTTTCGGGTGGCGATCGCCGCTGGTTTTCCCGGTACCGCCCAGGGTAACGGATTGCAGGATCGACACATCGTCTTCAATCACCGCCGTTTCCCCGACAACGATCCCGGTGGCGTGGTCGAGCATGATCCCGCGGCCAATCTTCGCCGCCGGGTGAATATCAACCTGAAACGTCACGGAAACCTGGTTTTGCAGGAAGATCGCCAGCGCGCGGCGGCCTTCATTCCACAGCCAGTGGCCAATGCGGTACGCCTGCAGCGCGTGGAAGCCTTTCAGGTACAGCAGCGGCGTAGAGTATTTATCCACCGCCGGGTCACGGGTGCGCACGGCCTGGATATCACAGGCGGCAGAGGCGATCATTTCCGGGTCGGCGGCGTAGGCCTCTTCCACTACCTCACGAATGGCGATAGCAGGCATGATGGAGGAAGCCAGCTTATTGGCGAGCATATAGCTCAGCGCGCTGCCGAGATTTTCGTGCTTGAGTAGCGTCGCGTGATAGAAACTGGCCAGCATAGGCTCACAGTCGGCCAGCGCCCGGGCTTCGGCTTTAATGTTATTCCAGACGATATCCAGTTCTTCACACGGCATTGCTTACTCCAGACGATAGTTAATGACCAGCCAGTTCTGCGCTGGCTGGGTCATTCAGGTGACAACGGTTCCGACTAGTTACTGCTGCGCTCGTCCTTGCGCGCACGACCTAATAAGGTCAATGCTGCCTCGCGCGCATTTTTTCCGCAATACAATACCTGATAAATTTCCTCGGTTATTGGCATTTCGACACCGAAACGGTGCGCCAACTCGCGGACTTCTTTGGTATTGCGGTAGCCTTCCACCACCTGTCCAATCTTCTCTTGCGCGCTTTTTACATCGCTGCCCTGTCCGAGCATCATGCCAAAGCGGCGGTTACGCGACTGGTTATCGGTACAGGTCAGCACCAGATCCCCCAGCCCAGCCATACCCATAAAGGTGGCCGGATCGGCACCCAGCGCTTCGCCCAGACGGGACATCTCGGTTAAGCCGCGGGTAATCAACGCCGTACGCGCGTTGGCGCCAAAGCCAATACCGTCAGACATCCCGGCCCCGATGGCAATCACGTTCTTCACCGCGCCACCCAGCTGCACGCCGATAAAATCGGGGTTGCTGTAGACGCGGAAGCTCTTGCCGCAGTGCAGCAGTTGCTGGAGATCGTCGGAGAAGGCCTGATCGGTGGATGCCAGCGAGATCGCCGTCGGCAGGCCCGCAGCCAGCTCTTTGGCAAAGGTCGGCCCGGAGATGACCGCCAGCGGGATCTCATCCCCCAGCGCTTCGCGGGCAACGTCCTGCAGCAGACGTCCGGTTTCCGCTTCCAGCCCTTTGGTCGCCCAGACGATACGCGCATCCGGGCGCATCAGCGGCTTGATCTGATTCAGCACGTCGCCAAAGACATGGCTTGGCACCACAATCAAAATGTTGCGGCTGGCCGCCAGCGCGGTTGCAAGATCGCTTTCCAGGTGCAGGGTGTCAGGGAACGGAACGTCCGGGAGAAACGCCACATTGCAACGGTCGCGCTGCAGCGTGGCGATATGTTTTGGATCGTGGCCCCACAGGACCACGTCGTGACCATTTCTTGCCAGCGTGATGGCAAGAGCGGTGCCGTATGAGCCGGCACCGATCACAGTCATTGACGCATTAACAGTGCTCATCAGGCATCCTGATGTTGTTCGGCACCTTCGCCAGCCTGCTGCTGCAGATAGTTCATGAACAGCGCATCAAAGTTCACTGGCGCAAGGTTCAGTTGCGGGAATGTACCGCGAGAAACCAGGCTGGTGATGCATTCACGGGCATACGGGAACAGGATGTTCGGGCAGTATGCACCCAGGCAATGCGCCATCTGGTTGCCTTCGATGCCGCCGATGGAGAAGATACCGCCCTGCTGTACTTCGCACAGGAATGCAGTTTCTTCGCCCAGAGAGGCGGTCACGGTCACACGCAGTACGACTTCATACACGTCATCCGCCAGCTGGGTGGATGCGGTATCCAGATCAAGTTTAACCTCTGGCTGCCAGTCTTTCTGGAAAACGTGCGGCGCATTTGGCGCTTCGAAAGAGACATCCTTGGTGTAGATACGCTGGATCTGGAAAGTCATTTCGGTGTTGTTTTGTTCTGACATGGAAATACCCTTTTTAATTGTCCTAAAGTCTCTTAGCTCAGCAGCGGATCGAGTCCACCACGGGCGTCGAGCGCATACAAGTCATCACAGCCGCCAATGTGCTGCGCATCAATAAAAATCTGCGGAACCGTCGTACGACCACTACGTTGGATCATCTCTTCGCGTTTGATCGCGTCACCGTCAATCGGCAGTTCCTGGAACGTGACGCCTTTGCTGCTCAGCAGCGCTTTCGCACGGTGGCAGAACGGGCACGTCGCTTTGGTGTAGATCTCAATATTGGCCATGACTGAACTCCTTATTTACCGCGAACCAAAGGAAGATTTTCCCCGCTCCAGCCGGAAATCCCTTCTTTCAGTACCGTTACGTTTTCGAAGCCCGCTTTGTAAAGCGCGCTGGCAGATTCCTGCGCCTGCATACCGGTCGCATCCACAACGATAATGGGCTGGGCTTTGTGTTTCTCAAGCTCACCAACGTTGTTGGCTTTGATTTCAGCTGGCAACAGGTTGATTGCGCCGGCAATGTGACCTTTACGGAAATCGTCACGCTGACGCAGATCGACAACGACGGCATCTTCTTTGTTAATCAGACGCGTCGCTTCACCACGGGTGATAACCTTAATCTTAGACGTCAGGCTCTTAAATGTGGTGAACAGCACAGCAGCCAGCAGGCCAATCCACGCGATGCTCAGTACCGGATGGCGGCTAACGAATTGCATAATTTCTTGCATGGAGGGTAACTACTCCCGACTAAGTGATAAAAAAACCAGGACAGGAGTATACCTGTGCGTTCTGGCAAATACAGCCAGCGACCATAACCTAATCCATTTTCTGCGGCATGCCACCTAAAAAAATGCCTCAAAATGGTCCGGTCAGCATCTTGCCCCCGCGTTTTCTTTGATCTTCTGCGGCTATTTGATCGATTCAGCTGTAGTAAAATTACGCAAATTTTGACTCTTGAGCATGAGGTTATTGCAATGTCGGTTTCTAAAAAACCTATGGTACTGGTGATTCTGGATGGCTATGGCTACCGTGAAGATAGCCAGGATAACGCTATTTTCAACGCAAAAACCCCGGTCATGGATGCACTGTGGGCAAAACGTCCGCATACCCTGATTGACGCATCCGGTCTGGAAGTGGGCCTGCCGGATCGCCAGATGGGCAACTCCGAAGTTGGCCACGTTAACCTCGGCGCGGGTCGTATCGTGTATCAGGATCTGACCCGTCTGGACGTCGAAATCAAAGAACGCACCTTCTTCGCTAACCCGGTTCTCTGCGGTGCGGTAGATAAAGCCGTTGCGGCAGGTAAAGCGGTGCACATCATGGGTCTGCTCTCCGCAGGCGGCGTGCACAGCCACGAAGATTACATCATGGCGATGGTTGAACTGGCCGCTGAACGCGGTGCGGAAAAAATCTACCTGCACGCCTTCCTGGACGGTCGCGACACGCCACCGCGCAGCGCAGAAGGGTCCCTGAAAGCTTTCGAAGACAAATTCACTGCGCTGGGCAAAGGCCGCGTGGCCTCCATCATTGGCCGTTACTACGCTATGGACCGCGACAACCGCTGGGATCGCGTTGAACAGGCCTATGACCTGATGACCCTGGCAAAAGGGGAATTCCAGTTCCCGACTGCGGTTGAAGCACTTGAAGCCGCTTACGCGCGTGATGAAAACGATGAATTCGTAAAAGCGTCCGTGATTCGCGCGGAAGGCCAGGCCGATGCCGCAATGGAAGATGGCGACGCGCTGATCTTCATGAACTTCCGCGCTGACCGCGCGCGCGAAATCACCCGTGCGTTCGTCAACAGCGACTTCGACGGTTTCGCCCGTAAAAAAGTGGTGAACATCGACTTCATCCAGCTGACCGAATACGCGGCAGATATCAAAGCGCCGTGCGCTTACCCACCAGCCTCGCTGGCTAACACCTTCGGCGAGTGGATGGCGAAGAACGACAAAACCCAGCTGCGTATCTCCGAAACTGAGAAGTATGCGCACGTGACCTTCTTCTTTAACGGCGGCGTTGAAGAGCCGTTCAAAGGCGAAGAGCGCATTCTGATCAACTCGCCGAAAGTTGCGACTTACGATCTGCAGCCAGAGATGAGCTCTGCGGAATTGACTGAAAAACTGGTCGCGGCCATCGAAAGCGGCAAGTACGACACCATCATTTGTAACTACCCGAACGGCGACATGGTCGGCCATACCGGCGTAATGGAAGCGGCAGTGAAGGCGGTTGAAGCGCTGGACCACTGCGTTGAGCAGGTTGCGAAAGCGGTTGAGTCCGTTGGCGGCCAGCTGCTGATCACCGCTGACCACGGTAACGCCGAGCAGATGCGCGACCCGGCAACCGGTCAGGCGCACACCGCCCATACCAACCTGCCTGTTCCACTGATTTATGTGGGTGATAAATCACTGAAAGCAGTAGAAGGCGGCAAGCTTTCCGACATCGCGCCAACCATGTTGTCGCTGATGGGTATGCCGATCCCTGAAGAGATGACTGGTAAGCCGCTGTTCATCGTGGAATAATCGCTCCCCATGAGGGGAAAGGCGATTTTTTCAATCACATGGGTCGTGAAGCCGCTTAGGCTATCAGTCAGACCTCTGCTTTGCGCCAGCGCACTCAGCGCTGGCGTATTGCTGTGCGCCGCATCCGCCCACGCGGATGACCGCGACCAGCTGAAATCCATTCAGGCCGATATCGCCGCCAAAGAGCGTGCGGTACGCCAGCAGCAACAGCAGCGCGCCACCCTGCTCGCCCAGCTTAAGCAGCAGGAAGAGGCCATCTCCGCTGCCGCACGTAAACTCCGTGAAACGCAAAACACCCTCACCCAGTTGAACAAACAGATCGACGAGATGAATGCGTCGATTGCCAAACTGGAGCGCCAGCGTGATGCGCAGGAGCGCAACCTCGCAGCACAGCTGGATGCCGCATTCCGCCAGGGTGAACATACCGGACTCCAGCTGATCCTCAGCGGTGAAGAGAGCCAGCGCGGCCAGCGTCTGCAGGCCTATTTCGGCTATCTGAACCAGGCGCGTCAGGAGACCATTGCACAGCTGAAGCAGACGCGTGAAGAGGTCTCCACCCAAAAAGCGGAGCTGGAAGAGAAGCAGAGCCAGCAGCAGACGTTGCTCTACGAACAAAAAGCGCAGCAGGCGAAACTTGAGCAGGCCCGTAACGAACGCAAGAAAACGCTGTCGGGTCTTGAGTCCTCCATTCAGGCAGGACAGAGCCAGCTGAGCGAAATGCGCGCCAACGAATCAAAACTGCGTAACAGCATTGCCCGTGCGGAAGCCGCAGCGAAGGCGCGCGCCGAAAAAGAGGCCCGCGAGGCGCAGGCGGTTCGCGACAAGCAGCAGGAAGCCTCCCGCAAAGGGACCACCTACAAGCCAAGCGAAAGCGAACGCTCCCTGATGTCGCGTACCGGCGGTCTGGGTTCCCCGCGCGGTCAGGCCTACTGGCCCGTTCGCGGCACTATTCTGCATCGCTATGGCGAACAGCTGCAGGGTGAGCTACGTTGGAAAGGGATCGTTATCGGTGCGTCTGAAGGTAGCGAAGTGAAAGCCATCGCCGATGGCCGCGTGATCCTGGCCGACTGGCTGCAGGGTTACGGACTGGTGGTGGTGGTCGAACACGGTAAAGGCGACATGAGTCTTTACGGCTACAACCAGAGCGCGCTGGTCAGCGTCGGCACCCAGGTGCGCGCCGGCCAACCCATCGCCCTTGTGGGCAGCAGTGGCGGTCAGGGCCGCCCGTCACTCTATTTCGAAATTCGTCGTCAGGGTCAGGCGGTCAATCCACAGCCGTGGTTGGGAAGATAAGTTTTGCTTCAATTTCGTCGAATGGTTCTCTCCGTCGTCAGCGCACTGGCGCTGGCTGCACCGGTATATGCAGGTAAACTCGCCATCGTGATTGATGACTTCGGTTATCGACCACACTATGAAAATCAGGTGCTGGCGATGCCGTCAGCCATCTCCGTCGCCGTCCTGCCGAATGCGCCTCACGCGCATGAAATGGCGACCAAAGCGCACAATAGCGGCCACCAGGTCCTCATCCATCTTCCGATGGCACCGCTCAGCAAGCAGCCGCTGGAAAAAGACACCCTGCGCCCGGATATGAGCAGCGATGAGATCGAACGCATCATCCGCGACGCCTACAACAAGGTGCCGTATGCCGTGGGTCTGAACAACCATATGGGTAGCGCGATGACCTCCAGCCTGTACGGTATGCTGAAGGTGATGCAGGCGCTGGAGCGTTACAATCTCTATTTCCTCGACAGCATGACCATTGGCAACAGCCAGGCGATGCGTGCCGCTCAGGGTACGGGGGTGAAGGTCATCAAGCGCAAAGTCTTCCTGGACGACTCCCAGAACGAAGCGGATATCCGCGTGCAGTTCAACCGCGCGGTAGCGCTTGCGCGCCGTAACGGTTCGGCGATTGCCATCGGGCACCCGCATCCGTCTACCGTTCGCGTTTTGCAGCAAATGCTGCCGACCTTACCCGCCGATATCACGCTGGTACGCCCGAGCGATCTGCTCAATGAACCGCAGGTTGACACGTCTCGTCCGGAAAGCGCTCAACCTCCGGCAACGCAGCCGCGTAATCCGTTCCGCGGCGTGAAGAACTGCGCGCTGAAAAAGCCGCTCGAGCCGGTGCATGCAACCCGCTTCTTTGCGGTCATCAGCGAAAGCGTGGGCCAGAGTACGCTGGTGCAGTACTTCCAGCACCAGTGGCAGGGATGGGGTAAAAAAGTCTCAGCGAACCAATCCCAGTGACAGGCGATTAAGGTAGAAAGATGCCACAGCGACACAAAATTCTGCTCCTCGATACCGGTAAAGAGTGGGGAGGAGGCACCAACAGCATGCTCGAGCTTCTGAAGCGGATTAACCGCGAGAAGTTCGATATTACCTGTTGTTTTTACAGTGATTACAGCCGGGCCGAAGGACAAACCATCGGCCAGGTGTTGAACGGCATTGGCATCCCGTTAATTGTCATTCCGCAGCAAAAGCAGCCCGGATGGGCGAAGGTTGCGAAAGAGCTGGGCCGCAGCCTGCTATTTTTCTCGCGCAGCGCCCGCAAGGCATTTACCCGACATATTGATACGCTCTGGCGCATCCGGCCCAACGTCAGCAAGATCGAGACGATTTTCAGGGAAGGCGGTTTCGATACGCTGTACATGAACAATCAGCCGGGCTCTAACGAAGAGGGTTATCTGGCGGGCGCGAACCTGCATGCGCGGATAATTCAGCATTGCCGGATTGAACCGGTGCTGACCCCGCCGCTGGTGAAGCTGGTGAATGCCCACGCCACAAAAATCATCGCCGTCTCGCACGGCGTTGAACGCGTGCTTCTTCAGCATGGCGTCCGGCCCGAGCTGTGTACCACGGTCAACAACGCCATCGACATCCACCAGCCTTTACCCGACCGACGCGCCATGCGCCAGCGTCTGAACATTGATGACGACACCTTTGTGTTCGGCAGCATTGGGTCGCTTATCCCTCGCAAGTCCAACCACCATACTCTGGAGGCGCTGGCCCAGTTCAGCCAGAAGCACCCGCAGGCAAAATGGAAGATGGTGCTGGTCGGTGAAGGGGCTGAACGCGGCGCGCTGACGGCGCAGGCTGACGCGCTGGGGATTGCTGAGCACATCATTTTTACCGGTTTCCAGAACACGCCTTTTGACTATCTCGCCACCTTTGACGCGTTTATTCTGGCTTCGAAGAGCGAAGGTTTGCCCCGCGTCGTGCTGGAGGCAATGTTGCTGAATATTCCGGTGATTGGCTCAAAGGTAACCGGCACGGCAGAATTGATCGACCATGAGTCGACCGGGCTGCTGTTCCCGTGGAGCGATGTGTCGCAACTTGCTCAACATCTGGATAATATCTGGCAGGATCCTGCTCTGCGCGCCCGGCTCGCCGCAGCCGCGCACCAGAATGTCTGCAACGTGTATGCCATTGAAAGCTATGTTAACGGTGTCGAGGCCGTTCTTGGCGCGCAATAACCAAACGAGAAGAACATGTTTAAATTCCTGAATGCTCGCTACCGCCACATTACCGGGCGTCATAACATTCCGTACGCTTCCCTTCCGGTCACGCGCGATCTCGTTGCGGTTGATTCCATCGTGATCCCTTGTACGGGCGCGGATTTCGTCGAAGAGGCGTTATTATCAGCGACCTTTGCAGAGCGTTACGCCACCGACGTCAGCGAGATTGTTATCGTCAGCGATCAGCCTGAATCCGCTTTCGGCGAGCTGCCGCCAAAAACCCGCGTTGTGACCCTCACGCTGCCAAAACGTGAAGAGGGGTACCGCTATAAGCAAATCTACCTCAGCCGTCTGGTGAAGCTTAACGCTCCGCTTCAGGCGCGCGGAGAAGGCGTATTGATGATCGACTCCGATCTCAACCTGCTGAAGATGCCCCAGATCAACATGGCCGATATGCACATCTACTCCAGCTTCCGTCAGGGCAAAATGATTGCCAAGCTGGACGGCGCCCCCGCAGAAAAAGTGCCGGCATATTACAAAGAAACGGTGCGCCCGTATCTGGTCGATCACGTTAACGGCGCGTTTCTTGCCGCAACCAAAAAGACCTGGCGTCGCATCTGCCCGCTGTGGCTGACGCTGTTCCAAGATACCTGGGAGCTGATGGACGACACGCAGCCGCCGACCGATCAGCTGCCGCTCGCTGCGCTGCTGGACATGCTGGATGTTAAAACGGTTAACCTGGGCGACTGGATGAACTGGCCGGTCTCCAAGAAGATCGGCGGTCAGGAAGCCGTTGTGCCGAAAGAGGTGATTGGCGCGCACGGGGGTTTCCCGCTTTCCGAATGGCAGAAGTATCTGGAATCGCCGGATAACAAATTGCTGTTCAAAGGGCAGGACTATACCCGCAAGGTGCGCTACCTGACGGACGAAGAGAAAAAGAATCAGTAAAAAAGGGGCCGCTGGCCCCTTTTTGTTTACTTATCCCAGCTCAGGATCACTTTCCCTGACTGGCCGGAACGCATCGCGTCGAAGCCCTGCTGGAACTCATCGATGGAGAAACGGTGAGTGATAATCGGGGACAGATCCAGGCCGGACTGGATCAGCGCTGCCATCTTGTACCAGGTTTCGAACATCTCGCGGCCATAGATGCCCTTGATGAACAGCCCTTTGAAGATGACTTTGTTCCAGTCGATGGACATATCTGACGGCGGAATGCCCAGCATCGCGATACGGCCACCGTGGTTCATAGTGTCCAGCATGGTGCGGAACGCCGGCGGCGCGCCGGACATCTCCAGGCCTACGTCAAAGCCTTCGGTCATACCCAACTCTTCCATCACGTCGGTCAGGCTCTCTTTCGAAACATCCACCGCACGGGTGACGCCCATTTTGCGCGCCAGCGACAGGCGGTATTCGTTCACGTCGGTGATCACCACGTTGCGCGCGCCCACGTGCTTCGCCACGGCTGCCGCCATAATGCCGATTGGGCCGGCGCCGGAGACCAGCACGTCTTCACCGACCAGGTCGAAGGAGAGCGCGGTGTGTACCGCGTTGCCGAACGGGTCGAAGATGGAGGCCAGATCGTCAGAGATATTATCCGGGATTTTGAAGGCGTTAAACGCCGGGATCACCAGGTATTCCGCGAAGCAGCCCGGACGGTTTACGCCCACGCCGACGGTGTTGCGGCACAGGTGGGTGCGACCGCCACGGCAGTTGCGGCAGTGACCGCAGGTAATATGGCCTTCACCAGAGACGCGATCGCCAATGCTAAAGCCTTTGACTTCCTGGCCGATGCCGACCACTTCACCAACATATTCGTGACCGACAACCATTGGGACAGGAATGGTTTTTTGCGACCACTGATCCCAGTTGTAGATGTGAACGTCAGTACCGCAGATGGCGGTTTTACGAATTTTGATCAGCAGATCGTTATGACCGACTTCCGGCTCCGGCACGTCGGTCATCCAAATCCCTTCTTCCGCTTTCAGTTTGGATAACGCTTTCATCACACGTCCTCAGGCAATTACGCCCAGCTGTTTGCCGATGCGGGTAAAGGCTTCCACCGCACGCTCAATTTGTTCAGGCGAATGCGCCGCAGACATCTGGGTGCGGATACGCGCCTGACCTTTTGGTACCACCGGGAAGAAGAACCCGGTGACGTAAATCCCTTCTTTCTGCAGCTCACGGGCAAACTGCTGCGCCACAACTGCGTCGCCCAGCATCACCGGAATGATCGCGTGATCAGCGCCGGCCAGGGTGAACCCTGCGGCGCTCATTTTTTCGCGGAACAGACGGGCGTTTGCCCACAGGCGGTCGCGCAGCTCGGCGCCGGACTCCACCATCTCCAGCACTTTGATGGAGGCGGCAACAATTGCCGGCGCCAGGGAGTTGGAGAACAGATACGGACGGGAACGCTGACGCAGCCACTCAACCACCTCTTTGCGCGCAGCGGTATAGCCGCCGGACGCGCCGCCGAGCGCCTTGCCCAGCGTACCGGTGATGATGTCCACGCGGCCCATCACGTCACAGTATTCATGGGAGCCGCGGCCGTTTTCACCGACAAAACCGACCGCGTGGGAGTCATCGACCATCACCAGCGCGTCGTATTTATCCGCCAGGTCGCACACGCCCTTCAGGTTGGCGATCACGCCGTCCATGGAGAACACGCCGTCGGTCGCGATCAGTACGTGGCGGGCACCCGCTTCGCGTGCCTCTTTGAGCCGCGCTTCCAGCTCAACCATGTCATTGTTGGCGTAGCGGAAACGCTTCGCTTTACACAGGCGAACACCGTCGATGATGGAGGCGTGGTTCAGGGCGTCGGAGATAATCGCATCTTCTGCGCCGAGCAGGGTTTCAAACAGACCGCCGTTGGCGTCGAAGCAGGAGGAGTACAGAATCGCGTCTTCCATTCCGAGGAAGTTTGCCAGCTTTTGCTCAAGCTGCTTGTGGCTATCCTGGGTACCGCAGATGAAGCGCACGGAGGCCATGCCGAAGCCGTGGGTGTCCATGCCGTTTTTCGCGGCGGCAATCAGCTCAGGGTGATTCGCAAGACCTAAGTAGTTGTTCGCGCAAAAGTTGATCACATGGCTGCCGTCGGCAACGGTGATGTCCGCCTGCTGGGCAGACGTGATAATACGCTCTTCTTTGAACAACCCTTCCGCACGTGCGGTGTCGAGGTCGCTGTTTAACTGTTTGTAAAAATCACCACGCATTGCAATTCTCCAGACTCGGCAAATTTTGGCACATATTACCCAAACCTATAGTTCATGACGAGATGACGCCGTATCTCTTCTCGTTTTTGCAGCATAAATCACGTGTACCCCTGCTGCATATCGGTGAATGGCTGAAGACCGGGCATTGTGATGATATGATATGAATATTAGCGTCCGGGATTGTCCCCGGGCTCAACACTTCAAAGGTTACAGTTATGATCATCGTTACCGGCGGCGCGGGCTTTATCGGCAGCAACATTATTAAGGCCCTCAATGATAAGGGCATCACCGACATTCTGGTGGTGGACAACCTGAAAGACGGCACCAAGTTCGTTAACCTGGTGGATCTGAACATCGCTGACTACATGGATAAAGAAGACTTCCTTATCCAGATTATGGCGGGTGAAGAGTTCGGCGAGATCGAAGCCATCTTCCACGAAGGCGCGTGCTCTTCCACCACCGAGTGGGACGGCAAGTACATGATGGATAACAACTATCAGTACTCTAAAGAGATCCTGCACTACTGCCTGGAGCGTGAAATTCCGTTCCTGTACGCCTCTTCCGCGGCAACCTACGGCGGGCGCACCTCGGACTTCATCGAATCCCGCGAATACGAGCAGCCGCTGAACGTCTACGGCTACTCCAAGTTCCTGTTTGACGAGTACGTGCGTCAGATCCTGCCGGAAGCGAACTCACAGATCGTCGGCTTCCGCTACTTCAACGTCTATGGGCCGCGCGAAGGCCACAAAGGCAGCATGGCGAGCGTGGCGTTCCACCTGAACACCCAGTTGAATAACGGTGAAAGCCCGAAACTGTTCGAAGGCAGCGACGGCTTCAAGCGTGACTTCGTCTACGTAGGCGACGTTGCAGCCGTAAACCTGTGGTTCCTGGAAAACGGCGTCTCCGGCATTTTCAACCTGGGCACGGGCCGCGCGGAATCCTTCCAGGCGGTGGCAGACGCGACGCTGGCATACCATAAGAAAGGCAGCATCGAGTACATTCCGTTCCCGGATAAGCTGAAGGGCCGTTACCAGGCGTTCACGCAGGCCGACCTGACCAACCTGCGCGCAGCAGGTTATGACAAGCCGTTCAAGACCGTTGCCGAAGGCGTAACGGAATATATGGCCTGGCTGAACCGCGACGCATAAGTATGAAGATTCTGGTGATCGGCCCGTCATGGGTGGGCGACATGATGATGTCGCAAAGTCTCTATCGCACGCTCAAGGCGCGTTATCCCCAGGCGATAATCGACGTGATGGCACCCGCATGGTGCCGTCCGCTGTTATCGCGTATGCCGGAAGTAAACGAGGCGATCCCGATGCCACTCGGCCACGGGGCGCTGGAAATCGGCGAACGCCGCAAGCTCGGTCATAGCCTGCGCGAGAAGCGCTATGACCGTGCGTACGTGTTGCCAAACTCCTTTAAATCCGCCCTCGTACCTTTCTTTGCGGGCATTCCGCACCGTACCGGCTGGCGCGGCGAAATGCGCTACGGTCTGCTGAACGACGCGCGGGTGCTGGATAAAGCGGCCTGGCCGCTGATGGTGGAGCGCTACGTGGCGCTGGCCTACGACAAAGGGGTGATGCGCAGCGCGAAAGACCTGCCGCAGCCGCTGCTGTGGCCGCAGCTTCAGGTGAACGAGGGGGAGAAATCCCACACCTGCAACGCGTTTGCCCTTTCGTCCGAACGCCCAATGATTGGCTTCTGCCCCGGCGCCGAGTTTGGCCCGGCAAAACGCTGGCCGCACTACCACTACGCCGAACTGTCGAAACAGCTGATCGACGAGGGCTACCAGATTGTGCTGTTTGGCTCGGCGAAGGATCACGAGGCGGGCAACGAAATTCTCGCCACGCTGAGCACCGAGCAACAGGCCTGGTGCCGCAACCTGGCTGGAGAAACGCAGCTTGAGCAGGCCGTTATCCTGATTGCCGCCTGTAAGGCCGTGGTCAGCAATGACTCTGGCCTGATGCACGTCGCCGCCGCGCTGGATCGTCCGCTGGTTGCGCTGTATGGCCCAAGCAGCCCGGACTTCACGCCGCCGCTGTCGCACAAAGCGCGCGTAATCCGTTTGATCACCGGCTACCACAAGGTACGCAAAGGCGATGCCGCTGAAGGTTACCATCAAAGCCTGATCGACATAACGCCGCAGCGCGTTCTCGAAGAGCTCAACGAACTGTTGTTGAGCGAAGAAGGATAACGGATGCGGGTATTGATCGTTAAAACCTCCTCAATGGGTGATGTTCTGCATACGCTACCGTCGCTGACGGACGCGATGCGGACCATTCCCGGCATCCGTTTTGACTGGGTGGTAGAAGAAGGCTTCGCGCAGATCCCCACCTGGCATGAAGCGGTTGACCGCGTGATCCCGGTCGCGATTCGCCGCTGGCGCAAAGCGTGGTTCTCCGCGCCGATTAAAGCCGAGCGTAAAGCCTTCCGTGAAACGGTGCAGGCGCAGCGTTACGACGCGATTATCGACGCGCAGGGGCTGGTGAAAAGCGCGGCGCTGGTCACGCGTCTGGCGCACGGCGTAAAGCACGGCATGGACTGGCACACCGCCCGCGAACCGCTGGCGAGTCTGTTCTATAACCGTCGCCACCACATCGCAAAGCAGCAGCACGCCGTAGAACGCACCCGCGAGCTGTTTGCGAAAAGCCTCGGCTATGCGAAACCGGAAGCGCAGGGCGACTACGCCATTGCGCAGCACTTTTTGCGCAATACAGATCCCTGTGCTCAGCCTTATCTTGTCTTTCTGCATGCCACAACGCGCGACGATAAGCACTGGCCGGAAACACACTGGCGAAGGCTGATTGAACTAATGCAACCCTCCGGTATCCATATTAAACTCCCGTGGGGCGCTGAGCATGAGCGGCAGCGTGCGGCGCGTCTGGCAGTAGGCTTTTCCCACGTCGAGGTGTTACCCAAACTCACGCTGGCGCAGGTTGCCGCAGAGCTGGCAGGCGCTAACGCCGTTGTTTCCGTGGATACGGGTTTAAGCCATTTAACCGCGGCGCTGGATCGCCCAAATATCACCCTTTTTGGCCCGACCGATCCCGGCCTGATCGGGGGCTATGGCAAAAACCAGCATCAGATGGTCAGCCCGACTCAGCAAACGAAGGATATCAGCGCAGATGCGATTTTTTCATTTTTACAGGGTAGCCGTTGGCTTTCCAACAGGGATATTTAACCCATGAGTTACGTATTTCTGCTGATTTTACTCTTTCCGGTGAAGCTTATCCGGAAGCTGTTTCGCAAAGAGACAGGGAAAAACCTGGTCATTCAGACAGCCAAAATCGGTGATTTTGTTAATGCAACGCCTCTTCTGGCCTGGCTGCAAAAAAGCGACGTGCTCATCAGCCGCAGCGTGGGTGCGCTGGCGAAGCACGACGAGACGGTCGAAGAGATTTATTTTATCGAGCAGCATAAGCGTAACCTGTGGCGTAAGCTCTGTTTCGCCTGCAGGATCATGAACCGCTATGACAACGTCTACCTTCTGCAGCCTAACAGCGTGAATCTTTTTTTCGCCTCCGTTTGTAACGCCAAAAACAAGCAATTCTTAAGCACTTACACGCGCAGGTGGTATCACGGGATTTTCTATTCAACGGCCGATGGTACGGTTAACCACGGTAGAAAAACGTTAACAGTCACTGACTATCTTAAGCTGGCCGACCGCGCTCTGACCTGGCAAGACTCTCCAAAGCACGCCACAAAGCCACTATTTAAACCCGCGACTTATCCGGCGATCCTTGATAAACCCGGCGCGGTCCGCATTGGCATCAGTATCGCCGCCGGGAATAAAGCCAAAACCGTTCCGCCTGTCATCTGGAAGCAAATTGCCGATCGTCTCGCCGACCTGCCCTGCGAGTTTTATGTCTTTGGCGCCCCAAATGAACAGTCCTGGATGGATGACATCACCCGCGCTTACGGTGAACTACCCAACTTTATTAATCTGATTGGCAAGATCTCGCTTGAAGAGCTTCCGTGGTCAATTTCTAAAATGGATTGTTATATCGCCTCCGACTCGGGGAATGTCTACATCGCCGATGCGGTTGGCGTGCCGGTCGTCTTACTGTTCGGTCCGTGCTGTCACTACGAGCAGCGCCCGCTTGGCAACGTGTTGCTGATTGGCAACGATGATAATATTTGCTCGTATGTTTTTGAAACTCGTTATTATTTCCCGCAAGGCCGGGAAGAACTCTTCGCGGTAACAGATGAATCGCTGGACGAACTCAAACATTTCATTTGCGGGCTACCAACAGCAAAATCTGCCTTTGATGCTCAGGGGAACTAATTACTATGGCTTTTCTCAGCATCATTATTGCCGCACATAATGCCGAAAACACGCTTCACGCCACGCTGGAAAGTCTGCAAAACGCGATTGAGAATGCAGGCGATGATGTAGAAGTTATTATCATTAATGACAGTTCCAACGATTCCACACAGGATATTATTGAGGCGTGGTTGCCAAAGCTTCCGCATGCGCAATGCCAATACGTTGAGTACCGTAACGTAGGGCATGTTCGAAACAGCGCAGTCTCGCTGGCGTCAGGCGATTACATCACGATGCTTGATAGCGACGATCTGTTAAAGCCGGGTAGCATCCGGGATGCCGTCGCCTTCCTGAAAGCAGAGCGTCCTGATATGTTGCTGACGCGCCTGCTGGAAATACGCGATATGCGGAAAATCACCTCCGCCTGGCAGGGATTCACGCCCGTCTCATTATCGCAAAATGATGCAATAAAGCGTTTCCTGCAGCACAAAGATTTTCAGGCGCATCTGATCGGGCAATTCATCCACCGCAAGCTGTATGCAAGCAACCCGATCCCGTCTATGGTCTGCTATGAAGATTTCGCGGTATTTCCCGGTATGCTGATGCAATCGCGTAAAATCTTCTTTCAGCGTCAGGGACACTATTTTTACATCAAACGCAGCGACAGTTTGTCGAGCCGTCTTGACGCCAGCAAAATCGCTACGCTGGTTGAATGCACCTTACAGATGGAAAACACCTTCCCGCAATCATTCAGGCATCTGGTTAATTGCCACTGGTTTGATATTTACAGTAACCATCGAAAACATTTGACCGACCAGCAACTCAAACAGGTTAAGGCGCGGGTAAACGCACTTTATTCTTTCTCTTTTTTCTTCTCCAGAGATGTACGTTTCAGCTACAAAAAAAGGGTCATTGAGGCATTATGGAAAAAGTAAAACTGCGGCTCTATCAGCTGACGCTGATTTTGAGCCTCATTTCGTTTGCACTGGTGCTGCTGAGCTCAGGTAAACAACGCGAATTTTTCTATATTGCGGTTTATGCCAGCATTATCGGCTTAGCTTGCGAATATAAAAAAATCACCCTGCGCCCCTTTTCAATCGCGCTCCCCATATTGCTGATTGGGCTACTCAATCTTGTCTGGTATATGGTGTACGAATACCATAGCGAAGGTTTAAACACTTACAGCGATTATCTGGGTGCCAGTAAGAAACTGATATTAGCGAGCATTCTCGTTTTTTATCTTGATCTGTTCAAATCGTATATTGATAAAGAATCATTTCAGAAATACTTCTTATACGCCTCTGGCGCGGGACTCATCCTTGCCACGGTCTATGGCTTATGGCAGGCCTGCCAGGGAATGGGGCGTATCGAGATGGCCATAAATCGTGCGACCGTGTCAGCCTATGTATACTCTGTACTGTCGCTGGCGCTCATATACAGTCTTTATCTTCAGAAAAACAGAAAATTGTATGTTGTAGCGGGTCTCACCGTATTAATTTCCTGGTTCGTTATTCTTTTGACAGGGACGCGTGCTGCCATGGGGCTGTATTTGCTTATGGCGATTGTGCTGACCCTTTACCATTTCAGAAGAATTCACCTTAAATCAATGCTGATTTTCTTATGTGTTGTGGCGGGCATTATTATCGTTAGCTACAAACCGTTGATCTCGCCTAAGATAGATCAAACGCAAAGGGAATTTGCAATCTACCAACAAGGCATCGACGCCACGTCACTCGGGGCGCGTTTTTCCATGTGGACAGTGGGTCTTCAGAACGGTCTGGCCCACCCACTGGGACAGTCAATCGAAGATCGCGCGGTATGGTCACAGCATTATGTTCAAGAGGGGCACCCGCACCTCGTATCCGCACTCGAGTATATCAGGATACATCTGCACAATGAATTTATCGAAAAATACTCTCTGCAGGGGCTTCCGGGTCTGGCGATATTACTCTATTTCTTCGTTTCGATGATCGCTTACGCGCTTAAAAACCGAAATGGCCTGCTGCTGACAACGATGCTTCTTTTATTACTCTATGGCCTGACGGACGTCATTTTATTGAGCTCAGAAGCCCTAATATTCTTTGTTACTCTGTTTGCATTGAGTACTCCCTTCTCGCAAACCAGACAACATCAATAAGAGATAATGCCCGCCAGCCGGGCATTATTTTTTCTTGTATTGATAAAACTCCGCCAGCGTCATCCCCACCGTCTTATCGGATAGCCAGCTAAAAAGCGCTTCTAAATCCTGATATAAACCTTCAATCGCCGCCTCATCTTTAAAGGTCGGACTTCCGCCTGGCATAAATTCAGACGAGTGAAGCATAAACTCCACATAGTCATTTCCCCGCGACAGGCACTGCTGCGCGACCTGAATCATCTGCGCCGCATTGCCGCCGGACGGTCGCAACCAGTTTACGGACGGAGAGCGGTATTTCCCGCGCAGACGATCATAGCCTTGCTTGATCGTGTTCAACCAGGCCGGATGTTTATACTGAATGCTCATCGGCACTTCGAGTAAGGGACTATTTCCCGCCCGGGAAATAGTATCTAAATCCATAAAATAGGCGTGGTCGGGGAAATGCTGATAATCCGTTCCGCCATTGCCCTGCGGAGCACCTTTCGCATTGCGCCAGTTCACGCGTGGCGTCACGGAGCAATCAACCTGGTAGCCCAGTTCAACGAGCAATTTTGCATAGCGGCTATCAAATGCCCAACGCCCGGCGCGGTGGCTCAGCATTTTGGTCTGGAATGTCTCTTCCAGCAGACGGGTCATGAACAGCACTTTCTCACGCATCACCTCGTCTGAAAATTCAATCAGATACGGTTGCCAGCGCCAGTCATCTCCCGTGAGATCGTGCTCAGGTGGGCTATTCCATGCGTGAAGGTGCATACCCACCTCCCCCTGACCGCGAGCGATCGCGTCCCTGGCGAATTCAATGAAAACGGGCTCGATTGCCATCTCATAGTTTGTCAGCCATACGGGCTTAAAACCAAAACGCTCACAGAGGGCCTGGAACCGGGCCAGATAGCGCGCATTTTCCGTTTTAATGACGCGGTGATTCTGCCAGAGATTATCGCCCTCAGTATCAATCGTGATGATAAACGCTGGTTTTTTCATAATGAGTCCGCATGACAGGGAAGTTAGCGCTATGTTACGCACTCTCCAAAGCCTGAGTAAACCCTTCCTGGGAAATTCCTGAGATTATGGAGAAAGAGTGCAAGTCGCTACCAGGTCTATTAGAATTGCCAACAGTACAACGCCGATAAGATGATGATGAATAACTTACCTGACACGCCTGATTTGCGCATTCTACTGATCAAACTCCGCCATCATGGCGATATGTTATTGACCACCCCCGTCATTGATTCATTACGTCAAAAATGGCCACAAGCGCAAATTGACGTGCTGTTGTATGAAGAAACGCGCGATATGCTCGCCGCTCACCCGACGATTGGCACTATTTATGGAATCGATCGTAAATGGAAGCAGCTGGGCACGCTAAAGCACCTTCAAAAGGAGTGGCAGCTGCTCTGCGCGTTACGAAAGCAACATTATCATCTGGTGATAAATCTTGCCGATCAGTGGCGTAGCGCTATCGTCACCCGTTTCACCGGTGCGCCGGTTCGCCTCGGATTCGCCTTTAACAAACGCAACAATCCATTCTGGCGTTTCTGTCATAGCGATTTAGTCTCTGTTGCAAACCACAAATCCCTGCACACCGTCGAACAAAATCTCTCCATTCTGTCACCATTACAGGTCGCGCCTGAGCCAGCTGTTACCATGGCCTACAGCGCAGAAGACTGGCACCACGCCCGCCAGCAGCTGGTGCAAAAAGGAGTGGGCGATAACTACATCGTCATTCAGCCGACATCACGCTGGTTCTTCAAATGCTGGGATGAAAGCAAAATGGCGCAAACCATCACCGCGCTGCAGCAGGATGGGCATACCGTTGTACTCACGGCCGGGCCGGATAAAAAAGAGCTGGCGATGATAGATCGCATACTCGCCGCCTCACCGAAAACGGGGGTCGTCTCGCTGGCGGGACAGCTAACGTTGCGCCAGCTGGCCTCACTCATCGACCACGCGTGTCTTTTTATTGGCGTTGACTCCGTTCCGATGCACATGGCCGCCGCGCTGCAGACGCCCTGCGTGGCGCTGTTTGGCCCTTCCAAACTGACGTTTTGGTCTCCATGGCAAGTCAACGGTGAAGTCATCTGGGCTGGCGACTACGGTCCCCTTCCCGATCCCGACGCTATTGATACCAAAACGAAAGAACGCTATCTCGACGCCATTCCTGTTGATGCTGTCGTCTCCGCTGCAAGGAGATATTTGTCATGAAACACCATCGTCTGGCGATTGTTCGCCAAAAGTATCGCCCTGATGGCGGAGCGGAGCGCTTCGTTTCACGTGCGCTCACCGCGCTGAGCAATCAGAATCTTGAACTCAACGTCATTACGCGTGAATGGCAGGGCGAGAGACAGGACGACTGGCATATCCATATTTGCGACCCGCGCAAATGGGGCCGAATTAGCCGCGAACGCGGGTTTGCCCATGCTGCCCGCGCGCTGTGGCAGCAACAGCAGTTTGATATTGTGCAAAGCCACGAGCGGATTCCGGGCTGTGATATCTACCGCGCTGGCGATGGCGTTCATCGCCGTTGGCTGCTACAGCGTGCGCGCATCCTGCCCGCCTGGCGCGCGAAAATGCTGATGGTCGACCGCTATCACCGCTACGTGATGCACGCCGAGCGTGAAATGTACCAGGCGCCAGAGCTGAAAGCGGTTATCTGTAATGCGGAGATGATCAAACGCGAAATCGTCGAAGACTTTGATCTTGACGCAAAAAAGATACATGTGATTTATAATTCAATTGATTCCAGCCGCTTCGTTCCGGCCCAGGAAGCACAGCGTGCCGCGCTGCGTCAGCAATTTGGTTTGCCAGCCGATGCCGTGGTGTTCTGTTTTGTAGGATCGGGATTTGAACGAAAAGGATTGGCCAGCGCCATACGCGCTATCGCAGGAACTTCAGCCTGGCTGATTGTGGTTGGACAGGATAAAGCAGAACATCGTTATCGTGACCTCGCCCGTTCATTGGGCTGCGAAGGGCAAATCCGTTTCCTGGGGATGCAAAAAGAAACGCTGCCTTTTTATCAGCTATCCGATGGTTTACTGTTGCCAACGCTGTATGATCCCTTTCCAAACGTCATTCTTGAAGCGATGGCCTGCGGCTTGCCCGTCATTACTTCAGAGAGTTGCGGAGGCGCTGAATTTATTCAGCAAGGCCAGAACGGATTTTATTGTGACGCCCTGGATATCAACACATTGAAGGAGGCAATTGCAGCCACTCCTTCTCTGGGAAAAAATAACACGCTGGGGCAAGCGGCACGTGAACGGGTAAAAGACGCCACCCCCGAAAAACTGTCAAGTCAGCTTATTTCGCTTTATCAAAAATTACTGGATTAAAAATGCGCATCCTAATGATTATTGATGGTTTACCCGGTGGGGGAGCTGAAAAAACAGTTCTTACACTTTCCAGCGGATTAACGGAAATGGGGCATCAGGTCTCCCTTTTCTCCCTGCGGAAAGTGTGTGATTACGCCATCCCGGAAGGCATTGATTATCAGGTGGTTCAGGATACCTGCAAAAAACCGTGGCGCAAGCTGACGGAGATCCCACGCCGAGCCCGCCTGCTGGATCAGGCAATTGAGCGGGCTGAGCGCAGCGGAAAATTTGACGTTGTGTTCTCTCATCTGCACAAAACTGACCGCATTGTGGCGCACTGCCGCGCGCTGGAGCGTGAAAAAGTCTGGTTCTGCGTGCATGGCATGTTCTCTTTCTCCTATCTTCGCCATCGCAGCGGGCTTTCGCGCTGGTTTAAGCATCTTAAAATTCGTCATACCTACGAAAACCGAAACGTTGTCGCCGTCTCAGGCGCCGTGCTGAAAGACCTTTCCGAGACCCTGGCTCTGAAACTCCGGCGTAAAGCGGTTATCCACAATCCTTTTGATATCCCTGAAATTCAGCGTCTGGCGGATGCCCCCTTCGAGATGCAAGGGAAGGATTACATCATCCATGTCGGCCGCTTCCATGAACACAAACGCCACGACCGTCTTTTACGCGCGTTCGCACAGAGCCAGCTCGACACTACGCTTGTCATGATGGGCAATGGCTCCGAAGCCAAAATTCAAAAGCTCAAACAGCTTGCCCGCGACCTGGGTATTGAAGACAAGACGGTTTTCCGTCCCTTCGACTCCAATCCCTACCCCTGGATTAAAGGGGCACGCCTCTTAGTGTTAAGTTCTGACTGCGAAGGTTTTGGTAATGTGCTGGTGGAATCCATTATCTGCCAGACGCCACCGGTCAGTACCAATTGTCCGGGTGGCCCCGCAGAAATCCTCACCGGCGCCTTAGCGCGCGGGCTGGCAGAGCTAAATGACGCGTCACTGGCAAAAACCCTGGTAGATATTTATACCGCCCCGCCGGTTGTTGGCGATGCAACGATTGCGTCGTTCGGTATCAATGCCATTTGCCAGCAGTACATTGCTTTGGTCGACAATCAAAAATAATCAGGTTTCTTATGCAAAATTCAGCGCCATTGTTAAGCGTGGTGGTTGCCGTTTATAACGGCGAAGCTTTTCTGGATCAGTTCTTTACCTGCCTTGTGAATCAACGCATCGACAGCATGGAAGTCATTATTGTCAATGATGGCTCAACTGACCGCTCGATGCAGATCGTCGAAAGCTGGCGTGAAAAACTGCCGCAGATGCAGGTGATTGAACAGCAAAACCAGGGCGTTTCCATTGCGCGAAATACCGGCCTGGCCGTTGCAACCGGTCAGTATCTCTCTTTCCCGGATATTGATGACGTCTTCAAACCTGGCATGTACCAGCGTCTGCTGGATATGGCCGTCACGCAGGATTTGGATGTCGCCACCTGCAACGGCAACTACGTCTGGGAAAATGATAAGAAACCGTCTCGACCTATCTTCCCCGAGGATAAACTCGCCTCAACGGGCGTTATGACGGGCCCGGCATGGTTAAAGATGGCGCTGGATTCACGTAAGTTCCTGCACGTGACCTGGCTTAATATCTATCGCCACGATTTTATTCGTAAACACAGTTTCCATTTCGAACCCGGCCTGCGCCATCAGGATATCCCATGGACTACCGAGGTGCTGCTTGCCGCAGAGCGCGTTCAGTACACCAATGAACGCTTTTATGACTACTACATTCACTCTGCCTCGGTATCGCATACGCCGGATAATGACGACACGCTGATTCGCTCCGCGCGCCACTACATGAAAATCCTGCAGATGCTTGATGCCATTAACCAGCGTTACCCGGATAAAGTGAAAAATATCCCCGCCTGCCACTGGCAAATCGCCAAAGAGGGGCTGGGGATCATTCATACCTTCGACAACATGAAGGATGAGACAAAGAAAACAATGATTATCAAAGAGTTCTTCGACACCGGGATCTGGAAGCTTATCTGGAAAAGTGCCAAAAGCCCGCGTTTGCGCTGGCGCCTGGGCCGACGCTACTTCCGTTTAAAACGGTATCTGGCATAAGAGATAGCTTTACCTGGCTTAAATGCTTAGAATTTGCCCGCCGAAACTAAAAAGACGGATAATCGCTTGGAATTGTTGTATACCGCCCTGCTCTATATCATTCAGCCACTGGTGTGGCTGAGACTGTTGCTTCGTAGCCGTAAAGCGCCTGCGTATCGTAAACGCTGGGCTGAACGCTATGGCTTTTGCCGCAATAAAGTCGCCCCGGACGGTATTTTGCTGCATTCCGTTTCTGTCGGTGAAACGCTGGCGGCGATCCCGCTGGTTCGCGCTCTGCGCCACCGCTACCCGTCTCTGCCGATTACCGTCACCACCATGACGCCAACCGGCTCAGAGCGCGCGTTATCCGCGTTTGGCAAAGACGTTCATCACGTCTACCTCCCTTACGATCTGCCCTGCGCTATGAATCGTTTCCTGAATACCGTTCGCCCGAAGCTGGTGATCGTGATGGAAACCGAGCTGTGGCCGAACATGATTTCCGCTCTGCATGCCCGTAAAATTCCGCTGGTGATTGCCAACGCGCGCCTTTCAGAGCGCTCGGCGAAAGGCTACGGCAAGCTGGGCAAATTTATGCGCCGCCTGCTAAGCAAAATCACGCTGATTGCCGCGCAGAACGAAGAAGACGCGGCGCGCTTTATCTCCCTGGGCCTGAAGCGCAACCAGCTTGCCGTGACCGGCAGCCTGAAATTCGATATTTCCGTTACCCCTGAACTGGCCGCCCGCGCCATCACGCTGCGCCGCCAGTGGGCTCCGCGTCGCCAGGTCTGGATAGCGACCAGTACTCATGAGGGCGAAGAGGCGATCATCCTGCAGGCGCACCGTAAGCTGCTGGAAACCTTCCCGGACCTACTGCTGATTCTGGTGCCTCGTCACCCCGAACGTTTTAAAGATGCCCGCGAAATGGTGCAGAAAGGCGGCTTCAGCTTCACCCTGCGCAGCAGCGGAGAGATCCCTTCCGGCAGTACCCAGGTGGTGATTGGCGATACGATGGGCGAACTGATGCTGCTCTACGGCATTGCTGACCTCGCTTTTGTTGGCGGCAGCCTGGTGGAGCGCGGAGGCCATAACCCGCTGGAGCCAGCAGCCCACGCCATTCCTGTGCTGATGGGTCCACACACGTTTAACTTCAAAGATATCTGCGCTAAATTGCAGCAAGCCGATGGTTTAATTACCGTGACCGATGCGGACTCGGTCGTCAAAGAAGTATCGACCCTTCTGACGGATGAAGATTACCGCCTGTGGTACGGTCGCCACGCCGTCGAAGTGCTGCACCAGAACCAGGGCGCACTCACCCGTCTGCTGCAGCTTCTGCAACCTTATCTGCCTCAGCGGAGCCACTAATGTCTACGCGTCTGTCGGTCGTCATGATCGCCAAAAACGCCGCCGACCTGCTTCCGGACTGCCTGGCCTCCGTCGCCTGGGCTGACGAAATTGTTATCCTCGACTCCGGAAGCACGGACAACACGGTGGACATCGCCCGGGCTGCGGGCGCAAAAGTCTTTACCGATACCGACTGGCAGGGCTACGGCATTCAGCGCCAGCGCGCGCAGGGTCACGCCACGGGCGATTATGTGCTGATGATCGACACCGACGAGCGCGTCACCCCGGAACTCCAGCAGGCCATTCAGGCGGTGCTTTCCTCACCCCAGCCTGGCGCCGTATACAGTATCGCGCGTCGTAACTACTTCCTTGGCCGCTTCATGCGCCACAGCGGCTGGTATCCGGATCGCGTAATGCGCCTCTACGAGCGCGGGCGCTTTCAGTACAACGACAATCTTGTCCATGAGTCACTGGCCTGCGACGGCGCCCAGGTCATCCCCCTGACGGGTGATTTGCTGCATCTGACCTGCCGTGATTTCGCCAGCTTCCAGCAAAAGCAGCTCAACTATGCCACCGCATGGGCGCAGGAACGCCACCAGCGCGGCAAGAAGGCCTCGCTGACAGGAATCTTCACCCACACGCTGGGCGCGTTTCTGAAAACGCTGCTGCTGCGCGGCGGCGTGCTGGATGGTAAGCAGGGCTGGTTACTGGCGGTAGTGAATGCCCAGTATACTTTCAACAAATACACCGAGCTGTGGGCGCTCTGCCGCGGCTACTCAGAGAAAACGTGAGCCATGAGCACAAAAGCGATTTATCCGGGTACCTTCGATCCGATCACTAACGGTCATCTTGACATCATTACCCGTGCAGCGTGCATGTTCGACAAGGTGATCCTGGCGATTGCCGCCAGCCCCAGCAAAAAGCCGATGTTTGATCTCAACGAGCGCGTGCAACTTGCCACCGACGCCATTTCGCACCTGCCGAATGTTGAAGTTGTCGGGTTCAGCGATCTGATGGCGAACTTCGCCCGCGCCCAGCAGGCCAATATTC
Organism: Enterobacter cloacae complex sp. P38RS; assembly: GCF_014930775.1. Taxonomy (NCBI): domain Bacteria; kingdom Pseudomonadati; phylum Pseudomonadota; class Gammaproteobacteria; order Enterobacterales; family Enterobacteriaceae; genus Enterobacter; species Enterobacter cloacae complex sp. P38RS. The sequence continues at coordinate 157,651 of NZ_JADBRS010000005.1, read as the reverse complement.
TGATTCGTGGCCTGCGCGCGGTGGCAGACTTCGAGTATGAGATGCAGCTGGCGCACATGAACCGCCACCTGATGCCGGAGCTGGAAAGCGTATTCCTGATGCCGTCAAAAGAGTGGTCGTTTATCTCGTCCACGCTGGTAAAAGAGGTGGCGCGCCATCACGGGGACGTTACCCATTTCCTGCCGGATAACGTCCACCTGGCGCTGATGGAAAAGCTAAAGTAGTTCTATTTCTGACACTGGCGGCAGTAGAACGTGGCGCGTTGGGCGTGCTTCGTGGCAATAATCGGCGTCCCGCATGCCCTGCATGGCTCGCCCTTACGGCCATACACCTGCAGCTCCTGGGCAAAATAGCCTGGTTTACCGTCGCTCTGCAGAAAATCCTTCAGGGTGGTCCCGCCTTGCTCAATCGAGCGCAGCAGCACTGCTTTAATGACCCGAACCAGCAGCTCACACTCCTGCGCGGACAGCGACGAGGCCAGCCGATCGGGATGGATCCCGGCCGCGAACAGCGATTCACTGGCGTAAATATTCCCCACGCCGACCACCAGCTTATTATCCATCAGCCAGGGCTTGATCGGGGTCTTTTTCTTCGCGCACTTCTCTTTCAGGTAGTCCGCATTAAACGCGTCTGAAAGCGGCTCAGGGCCCAGATGCGCCAGCACGTTGTGTCCTTCCAGCTCCTTCGTCCACAGCCACGCGCCAAAGCGCCGCGGATCGGTGTAGCGGAGCACTTTGCCGTTGCTCATTACCAGGTCAACGTGATCGTGTTTTTCCGCAGGCAGTTCTTCGGTCAGGATGCGCAGGCTCCCGGACATTCCAAGATGGATAATGATCCAGCCGTCAGGCAGCTCCAGCAGCAGGTATTTCGCGCGGCGCTGCACGCTAAGGACGGGTTTGTCGCTTAACGCGTGGATCTCATCGGACACCGGCCAGCGCAGTCGTCCATTGCGAACGACGGCATGAAGAATAGTCGCGCCGACCAGATGGGGCTCAATGCCGCGACGGCTGGTCTCTACCTCAGGTAATTCAGGCATGGTTCCTCCGTTGAGATGCAGAATGCAAAAAACCCCGCAGTTGCGGGGTTTTTCAATACAAGGAGGCTAAAATTATTTGATTTTAGCTTCTTTGTACAGTACGTGCTGGCGTACAACTGGATCGAATTTTTTCAGTTCCAGTTTTTCCGGCTTAGTACGTTTGTTCTTCGTGGTGGTGTAGAAGTGACCTGTACCAGCAGAAGAAACCAGCTTGATTTTCTCGCGAATACCTTTAGCCATGATTTATTTCCTCTTTAAGTACTTAGTACTTTTCGCCACGGGCACGCAGTTCAGACAGAACTGTATCGATGCCTTTCTTATCGATTACACGCATACCTTTAGCAGATACACGCAGGGTGACAAAACGCTTCTCGCTCTCAACCCAGAAACGGTGAGAGTGCAGGTTCGGCAGGAAACGGCGTTTAGTCGCGTTCAGTGCGTGGGAACGGTTATTACCGGTCACCGGACGCTTGCCAGTAACTTGGCAGACTCGGGACATGTCTATTCTCCAAAAATCAAATTAGCTCGAGCTTCGTATGGGGTATCGGCGCCTCGTCAGGCTTTACAGCCCGGTCATCGCGTAGTTCTAAGTGAACTCTCGATTGCCAGGCCCAAATGCCAAACCCGAGATTCTCAAAGGTGGCGTAGTATACGCTGACTCGGCGGTGTGCTCAAGTCCCGAACAGACAAAGATCCCGATGGATCGCGAGAAATAGCCTAAATCCAGCCATGTTCTGCAAAAGAAATGTACTCTCCGCGGCCAATTATCAGATGGTCCAGAACACGAATGTCCATGAATTGACAGCATTTGATAATGCGTTCGGTGATTTCTTTGTCAGCTCTGCTCGGTTCTGCACAGCCAGAGGGGTGATTATGCGCGAGGATCACCCCCGCTGCATTCACTTTTATCGCTTCACGCACAATTTCACGCGGATGTACCTCAACGTGGCTCAGTGTACCCGAAAACAGGCGGCTGTGCTTCAGTACCCGGTTCCTGTTGTCGAGAAAGATCACCATAAAGATCTCCCGCTCCAGACCGGACAGCTGGCTTTGCAAAAATTCGCGGGTCATGTCAGGGGTAAGGATCGGATCTTGCTCCTCCATCTGTACGTTATAAAATCGCCGGGCAAGTTCAGCAATACCCCGTAACTGGGCATACTTCGCGACGCCAATGCCTTCTACGTGCGTAAATGCCTCCAGTTCGGCTGTCAGCAAACCATGTAGTGAACCAAAATGGTCTATCAGATTTTTCGCCAGCGTAAATACCGTTTTTCCCTTCGTACCTGTACGTAAAAAGAGCGCCAGCAGCTCCTCGTCTTTTAATAACGCGACGCCATGACGCAGCATTTTTTCGCGCGGTAGCAGCAGTTCAGTCTCTTCCATGCCCGGCCTCCTTCTGTTTGCCATTATGCTGCCACAGGCAAATCCGGGGCTCGACGCTGAGGTTTCGTTCTTGCGTAGCGCCTCGCAAAGTGCATAAAGGACTTCATCACCCCCTATTTGGGATTGTGGTAAAATGCCCGCTCTCTGGTGAAACCCAACAGGAAAGAATCATGATGAGCCTGGCCGGTAAAAAAATCGTTCTTGGCGTGAGCGGCGGCATTGCTGCTTATAAAGCGCCGGAGCTGGTGCGTCGTCTGCGTGAGCGCGGGGCGGACGTGCGGGTCGCGATAACCGAAGGCGGTAAAGCCTTTATCACCCCTCTGAGCCTGCAGGCGGTTTCAGGATACCCGGTATCTGACAGCCTGCTCGATCCGGCCGCCGAAGCCGCGATGGGGCATATTGAGCTTGGGAAATGGGCCGATCTGGTGATTCTTGCCCCTGCCACGGCAGATTTAATTGCCCGCGTGGCGGCCGGTATGGCGAACGATCTGGTTTCGACCATTTGCCTCGCGACGCCAGCCCCCGTCGCCGTTGTGCCCGCCATGAACCAGCAGATGTACCGCAATGCCGCCACCCAGCATAATCTGGAGACGCTGGCTTCGCGCGGCCTGCTTGTCTGGGGCCCGGACAGCGGTAGCCAGGCCTGCGGCGACGTTGGCCCGGGGCGTATGCTCGACCCGTTGACGATTGTGGATATGGCCGCCGCACATTTTTCACCTGTCAACGACCTGCAACATCTCAACATCATGATTACCGCGGGCCCGACGCGCGAACCGCTGGACCCGGTGCGTTACATCACCAACCACAGCTCCGGCAAAATGGGCTTTGCGATTGCTGCCGCAGCGGCAAAACGCGGTGCTAACGTCACGCTGGTCAGCGGCCCGGTCTCGTTACCTACGCCACCTTTTGTACAGCGTATTAATGTTACCACCGCGCTGGAGATGGAAGCCGCCGTGCAGGCTCATGCGCAACGCCAGCAGATTTTTATCGGCTGTGCGGCCGTGGCAGACTATCGCGCCGAGACCATCGCCGAGTCTAAAATCAAAAAGCAAGGCGATGAATTAACACTGAAAATGGTGAAAAACCCGGACATTGTTGCCGGTGTCGCCGCATTAAAAAGCCATCGTCCTTACGTTGTTGGATTTGCCGCAGAAACGAATAATGTGGAAGAATATGCCCGGCAAAAACGTACCCGCAAAAACCTCGATTTAATTTGCGCGAACGACGTATCGCTGGCCACGCAAGGATTTAATAGCGACAGCAACGCACTGCACCTTTTCTGGCAGGATGGAGATAAAATCTTACCGCTTGAGCGCAAGGAACTCCTGGGCCAACAATTACTGGACGAGATCGTTACCCGTTATGATGAAAAAAATCGACGTTAAGATTCTGGACCCGCGTGTTGGCGAGCAATTCCCGCTGCCAACCTATGCCACCTCCGGCTCTGCCGGACTTGACCTGCGCGCCTGTCTCGATGACGCCGTAGAACTGGCTCCCGGTGCCACTACCCTGATCCCGACTGGCCTGGCGATCCACATTGCAGACCCGTCTCTGGCGGCAGTGATCCTGCCGCGCTCGGGTCTGGGCCATAAGCACGGCGTAGTGCTGGGTAACCTGGTCGGCCTGATCGACTCCGACTACCAGGGTCAGCTGATGGTGTCCGTCTGGAATCGTGGTCAGGACAGCTTCACCATTGAACCGGGCGAGCGTATCGCGCAGATGGTTTTTGTACCGGTGGTACAGGCAGAATTTAACCTGGTGGCAGATTTTGATGCCACCGACCGTGGCGAAGGCGGCTTCGGCCATTCCGGGCGCAAATAACCGCCCGACACACGTATCTCGCAGCGCCATAACGCAATAACAAACCGCAAACGTCAGTTTGCGGTCGCTGTGTGGATGCCAGCCTGGCAAGTGCTTATTTTCAGGGGTATTTTGTAACATGGCAGAAAAACAAACCGCGAAAAGGAATCGTCGCGAAGAAATACTTCAATCTCTGGCTCTGATGCTTGAATCCAGCGATGGCAGTCAACGCATCACCACCGCCAAACTGGCCGCCTCTGTGGGCGTGTCTGAGGCGGCGCTGTATCGTCATTTCCCCAGCAAAACAAAAATGTTCGACAGCCTGATCGAGTTTATTGAAGACAGTCTGATCACGCGCATTAACCTGATTCTGAAAGATGAAAAAGATACCACCGCGCGTCTTCGTCTGATTGTGCTGTTAATTCTGGGCTTTGGGGAGCGCAATCCGGGTTTAACCCGTATCCTGACCGGCCACGCGCTGATGTTTGAGCAGGACAGGCTGCAGGGCCGCATCAATCAGCTTTTTGAGCGTATTGAAGCACAGCTGCGCCAGGTGCTGCGCGAGAAGAAAATGCGTGAAGGCGAAGGATACAATACGGATGAGACATTGCTGGCAAGCCAGATTCTGGCGTTTTGTGAAGGCATGCTCTCCCGCTTTGTGCGCAGCGAATTCAAATACCGACCAACGGACGATTTTGACGCCCGCTGGCCGTTAGTGGCAGCACAGCTGCAGTAGCACCGCAGGCCCGGTAAGCGTAGCGCCGCCGGGCAATTCAATTACACACCAAACTCTTCGCGATACGCCCGCACCGCCGCCAGGTGATCCGCCATCTCTGGCTTCTCTTCCAGATACGCAATCAGGTCTTTCAGGGTGATGATAGAGGTCACTTTGCAGCTGTAATCACGCTCTACTTCCTGGATAGCAGAGATATCGCCGCGACCGCGCTCCTGACGATCAAGAGAAATCAGCACGCCAGCCAGCGTCGCACCGTTGGCCTGGATAATCTCCATAGATTCACGGATCGCGGTGCCTGCGGTAATCACGTCGTCGACCAGCATCACGCGGCCCTGCAGCGCGCTGCCCACAAGATTACCGCCTTCACCGTGGGTTTTGGCCTCTTTGCGGTTAAAGCAGTACGGCACATCACGGTCATGGTGCTCCGCCAGCGCCACCGCCGTGGTGGTTGCAATCGGAATGCCCTTGTACGCCGGGCCAAACAGCAGGTCGAAATCAATCCCGGAATCCACCAGCGCTTCGGCATAGAAGCGGCCTAACAGTGCCAGATCGCGCCCGGTATTAAACAGCCCGGCGTTGAAGAAATACGGGCTCTTACGCCCGGATTTCAGCGTAAATTCGCCAAACTTAAGTACCTGTTTATTAATCGCAAACTCAATAAACTGGCGCTGATACGATTTCATGGATTCGCTCCTTTGGTTTTTTCTGTCTTACAGGCAAAAAAAAGGCGACTCATTGGTCGCCTTTAAAATCAATTTTCTAACGCCGCTTTTTGCGTCGTTACAATGGATTCGATTCCCCCTCGGGCCAACGCCAGCAGGGAGAGAAGTTCTTCATGGGTGAACGGCTCACCTTCCGCCGTCCCCTGCACCTCAATGATGCGACCATCTTCGGTCATCACCACGTTCATGTCGGTCTCGGCGGCAGAATCTTCAACATATTCCAGATCGCAAAGCGCTTCACCGTTAACGATCCCCACGGAAACCGCCGCGACCATCCCTTTCATAGGGTTGGTTTTCAGCTTACCGGCTGCAACCAGCTTGTTCAGGGCATCGGCCAGCGCCACACAGGCACCGGTAATGGACGCGGTACGCGTGCCGCCATCTGCCTGAATCACGTCGCAGTCCAGGGTAATAGTGAATTCACCGAGGATTTTCAGATCAACGGCGGCGCGCAGCGCACGTGCGATCAGGCGCTGGATTTCCATGGTACGTCCACCCTGCTTACCCTTTGCCGCTTCACGGGCGTTACGGGTATGGGTCGCGCGCGGCAGCATGCCGTACTCGGCGGTGATCCAGCCCTGGCCCTGACCTTTCAGAAAGCGCGGAACGCCTTCTTCGATGGACGCGGTGCAAAGCACTTTGGTGTCACCAAACTCAACCAGCACGGAGCCTTCAGCGTGTTTTGTATAGTTACGGGTCAGGGTGACGGGACGCACCTGATTGGCGCTACGACCTGATGGACGCATGATGGATTCTCCGGCTTGAAACGAATGTGGCTGCGCATTATACGGATAAAGGACGCTTATTCCTATCCTGAGAAGCCCCCGAAAGCTATAATCCCCCCATCTCTCCTTTAAAAACGGGAATGTCTATGATCCGCAGTATGACCGCCTACGCCCGGCGTGAAATCAAGGGTAGCTGGGGTAGCGCTACCTGGGAAATGCGTTCGGTAAACCAGCGCTATCTGGAAACATATTTCCGTATGCCGGAACAGTTCCGCAGCCTTGAACCTGTAGTGCGCGAGCGTATCCGTGCGCGTCTGACCCGCGGGAAAGTGGAATGCAACCTGCGCTTTGAGCCAGATGCCAGCGCACAGGGCGAGCTGATCCTCAACGAAAAACTGGCGAAACAGCTCGTGAATGCGGCGAACTGGGTCAAAATGCAGAGCGATGAAGGCGAAATCAACCCGGTTGATATTCTGCGCTGGCCTGGCGTCATGGCCGCCGGCGAGCAGGATCTGGACGCGATTGCCGCAGAAATTCTGGCAGCCCTCGACGGCACGCTGGATGACTTTATCGTTGCCCGCGAAACCGAAGGTCAGGCGCTGAAAGCGATGATTGAGCAGCGCCTTGAAGGCGTCAGCGCTGAAGTAGCCAAAGTCCGCACCCACATGCCGGAAGTGCTGCAGTGGCAGCGCGAGCGTCTGGTCGCCAAGCTGGAAGAAGCGGAAGTTCAGCTGGAAAACACCCGTCTGGAACAAGAGCTGGTGCTGATGGCGCAGCGTATCGATGTTGCTGAAGAGCTGGACCGTCTGGAAGCGCACGTTAAAGAGACCTACAACATCCTGAAGAAGAAGGAAGCTGTAGGCCGCCGCCTGGACTTTATGATGCAGGAGTTCAACCGCGAGTCGAACACTTTGGCGTCTAAGTCTATCAACGCTGAGGTGACCAACTCAGCGATTGAACTCAAGGTTCTGATTGAGCAGATGCGCGAGCAGATCCAGAATATTGAGTAATCGCTTTTTGGATGGCGTCGGCTGACGCCATCCATTATTATTTCTAATCCGAATTCCCGTCTCTTTTCAAATTCAGCAGCCGAGAATCAAAGATATTCAACATGTATTGATTAAATTTTATAGGTGAAACCCAATCGCCTTAGAAAATCTCAATCGTGATCTTGCGCACAAATCGCTAACCTTTCCGCGTTCACACCGGAGGGTATATGCTGCTTCACATTCTTTATCTTATTGGTATCACCGCCGAAGCCATGACTGGCGCTCTCGCCGCCGGGCGTCGCCGGATGGACACCTTCGGTGTGATCATTATTGCCACTGCAACCGCGCTGGGCGGCGGTTCCGTGCGCGATATCCTGCTTGGCCATTACCCGCTCGGCTGGGTGAAACATCCTGAGTATGTGATTATCGTCGCAACGGCTGCCGTATTAACCACCATCGTGGCACCCGTTATGCCGCACCTTCGCCGCCTGTTCCTGGTGCTTGACGCGCTGGGGCTGATCGTCTTTTCTATCATCGGCGCGCAAATCGCGCTCGATATGGGGGAAGGTCCGGTTATCGCCACCATTGCTGCCGTGGTCACGGGCGTATTCGGCGGCGTGCTGCGCGATATGTTCTGCAAACGCATTCCTCTGGTCTTCCAAAAAGAGCTGTATGCCGGCATCTCCTTCGCCGCAGCGGTGCTCTACATTGCCCTGCAGCATTACGTTTCAAACCACGACGTGGTGGTCATCTCCACGCTGCTGTTTGGCTTTACGGCCCGCATGCTGGCGCTGCGTCTGAAACTCGGATTGCCCGTGTTTCACTATAAGCACAGCGCCCACTGATCTCAGAACCCATTGATGTGCTGCTGAGCAAGCCATCTGATCAACACATCGATCTCTGGCGCGTGCAGCCAGGCAACGATTTGCCGCGCCTTCTCCGCTCCCGTACCCGGCAAGGCCTGCCAGGCCTTTTCACTGCGTTCGCTCATCTTCTGCCACGACACTTCTTCCAACGCCTTCAGCGAGGCCTGTGGCAGCGGAACACCCAGCGCCATAATCCAGCGGATAAAAGGCTGCTCATGCACCTGATTAAAGCGATGCCAGAGCGCCAGCCCGCGTGCGGCAGAGAATCCCGGCGTCGACTGCAGCTGCTCCTGCGTTAATAGCAGCCACGAAAAGAGATGTTCAAAATGATGCGCCTGCCAGAGTGTGCGCCAGCCTGACTCACCTAATCCTTCAATGTTGAATACCTGCTTTGAACTGAGCCACGTCAGTCGGGCAAAGAACTGTTCCATACACTCCGGCGAGGCATAAAAGCAACTCAGGGAGTGATAACGCGAGGCCGGAGGCTCAGGTTTTTGTCTGTCCGCCCCTCGCCAGACCACCTTATCAAACCGAGGGATACCCTGCCCTGCCAGGCTGACCTGGATCTGATCGCCCGGGGCAATATCCAGCCTCTGCCAGCGACCAACCGAACCGAGACTCACTCGCTGCACCCGTTTATCGTCCAACTGCGCAGGCTCAAGTGCCGCCACGACAGAAATTTTGCCCGTGCGCCCCACGGAAAAAAGAATATTCCTGACCTCTGCGACCTGTGCCGCAGGCGAATATTTCCACGCGATAATCCAGTTGCCTTCGCCGGGCAGCCAACTCTCCCCTGAAGGTGGCTCCGCAGACCGAACCACTATGCCATCCGTGGCAAAGGGCAATGCCGTGTTTTGCCAGGCCAAACGCTGTTTTTCAACAGCATCAACCGCTTGTACGGGCAACGTATAGCGCGCCGTCAGGGAAAAGCCTGCGCTGGACAGCTCAGAAAGCCTGTTTTCCATTCCCTTCGGTCCATCCGGCCAGGCCCAGATAAATATTCCTGTCTGGCTCAGAAGCGCGTTGTCCTTTTGTCGCATCATCGCACCCGCCACTTTTGCGCGAGCATTCATTCCGCCCATCTGCTGCTGGACGTGGTTTTCGCGTAGCCAGAAAAGCTCCCCCTGTAAGACGCTGTTTGCAAGCGCGCCGGATACCTCCTTGGGTACGGACGGGATCAAACGCACGCGGGCGGTCCAGTCCTCGCCTTTTAACCCATTACCACGGCTGATGGCCCGCGCTAGCTTTCCGTTGCGATACACCAGCGTCACCGCCACGCCATCGACTTTTGGCTGCATCCAGAGATTTTTCCGGCCGTGCATCCAGTGACCCAGCGCTTTTTTGCTGGCTGCTTTACGTACCCCCGTATGGGCAACAGGATGTTTTACGTTTCCCTCCAGCGCAGGAAGGGCGCTCTCAGCAAAATCGTTGCCGAAACAGCGCTGCCACTGGGTTAAACGGCCGTTGAGCTGGTCATACACTTCGTCACTGACCTCGCTCACCCCCAGCTTCCAGTAAGCCTCATCCCAGCGTTTGATTTGTGCACTTAATGACGCAATCTCTTTTTCGGCTTTTGCCTGTGACCACACCGGGCATACCGCCGCCCCGTAACCACACCACAACAGCATTAACCCGCTTATCCACCGCCACATCGCTATCCCTCCTTTGCAATGCAGGAGGTATAACCTGACGTGAGAAACGACGCTAATAGCAACCTTTCACGTTGCGAGGCGCTATCCAGCATTAATTTTTATTGCGGCAAACCGCAGGTAAAACCTGAAAACGGTACGCAAAATTCAATAATCCAGGGGAAAAAGTGTGACAAAGGCTACGTCACACAGCGGCGACGTGTATAATAAGCCCGTATGTAGGACTTCTTCGTTAACACATACAAAAGACTCTCATGGCTCAAGGCACGCTTTATATTGTTTCTGCCCCTAGCGGCGCGGGTAAATCCAGCCTTATTCAGGCACTGTTAAAAACCCAACCGTTGTACGACACACAGGTTTCTGTTTCTCACACCACGCGAGCGCCGCGTCCGGGTGAAGTGCACGGTGAACACTATTTCTTTGTGGATCACGACGAGTTCAGAGCGATGATCGGCAGAGATGCGTTTCTTGAACACGCAGAAGTGTTTGGTAACTACTACGGCACCTCGCGTGAAACCATTGAGCAGGTTCTGGCGACGGGTGTAAATGTGTTCCTCGACATCGACTGGCAGGGCGCACAGCAAATTCGCAAAAAAATGCCTGATTCGCGCAGTATCTTTATTTTACCGCCGTCGAAGGATGAGCTGGATCGCCGCCTGCGTGGCCGCGGTCAGGACAGTGAAGAAGTCATCGCAAAGCGTATGGAACAGGCAGTTGCAGAAATGAGCCATTACGCGGAATATGATTACCTTATTGTGAATGATGATTTTGATGCCGCGCTGAGCGATCTCAAAACCATTCTTCGCGCAGAACGACTGCGTATGAGCCGCCAGAAGCAGCGACATGACGCATTAATCACCAAACTGTTGGCAGACTGAACCCACTTTCAGTATCATGCCCAGTCATTTCTTCACCTGTGGAGCATTTTAAGTATGGCACGCGTAACTGTTCAGGACGCTGTAGAGAAAATTGGTAACCGTTTTGACCTGGTGCTGGTCGCCGCGCGTCGCGCTCGTCAGATGCAGGTAGGCGGTAAAGATCCGCTGGTACCGGAAGAAAACGATAAAACCACCGTTATTGCACTTCGCGAAATCGAAGAAGGTCTGATCAACAACCAGATCCTCGACGTGCGTGAGCGCCAGGAGCAGCAAGAGCAGGAAGCCGCAGAACTGCAGGCCGTAACCGCCATTGCTGAAGGTCGTCGTTAATTAAACCTGCGGGTCGCCCTTGTATCTGTTTGAAAGCCTGAATCAACTGATTCAAATCTACCTGCCTGAAGACCAGATTAAGCGTCTTCAGCAGGCGTATCTCGTTGCACGTGACGCTCACGAGGGCCAGACACGTTCAAGCGGTGAACCCTACATCACGCACCCGGTTGCGGTAGCCTGTATTCTGGCCGAGATGAAACTCGACTACGAAACGCTGATGGCCGCCCTGCTGCACGACGTGATCGAAGATACCCCTGCCACCTACCAGGATATGGAACAGCTGTTTGGCAAAAGCGTTGCCGAGCTGGTGGAAGGGGTCTCTAAGCTTGATAAGCTGAAATTCCGCGACAAGAAAGAGGCGCAAGCCGAAAACTTCCGCAAGATGATTATGGCGATGGTGCAGGATATCCGCGTCATTCTCATCAAACTCGCTGACCGTACCCACAACATGCGCACGCTGGGCTCACTTCGCCCGGATAAACGTCGCCGCATTGCCCGTGAAACCCTCGAAATTTACAGTCCGCTGGCGCACCGTTTAGGTATCCACCACATCAAAACCGAGCTGGAAGAGCTGGGCTTTGAAGCGTTGTACCCGAACCGCTATCGCGTGATTAAAGAGGTGGTGAAAGCCGCACGCGGTAACCGTAAAGAGATGATTCAAAAGATCCTCTCTGAAATCGAAGGGCGTTTGCAGGAAGCGGGAATCCCGTGCCGCGTCAGCGGTCGCGAAAAACATCTTTACTCCATCTACTGCAAAATGGTGCTCAAAGAGCAGCGTTTTCACTCGATCATGGATATCTACGCGTTCCGCGTAATCGTCCACGACTCTGACACCTGCTACCGCGTGCTGGGGCAGATGCACAGCCTCTATAAACCGCGCCCGGGGCGCATGAAAGATTACATCGCTATTCCGAAAGCGAACGGCTATCAATCTTTGCATACCTCGATGATCGGTCCGCACGGCGTGCCTGTTGAAGTGCAGATCCGCACCGAAGACATGGACCAGATGGCAGAGATGGGTGTAGCCGCGCACTGGGCTTACAAAGAGCACGGTGGCGAAAGCAGCACCACCGCGCAAATCCGCGCCCAGCGCTGGATGCAGAGCCTGCTGGAGCTTCAGCAGAGTGCGGGTAGCTCGTTCGAATTTATCGAGAGCGTTAAATCCGATCTCTTCCCGGATGAGATTTACGTTTTCACCCCAGAAGGCCGCATTGTCGAACTGCCTGCGGGCGCAACGCCGGTCGACTTCGCCTACGCCGTGCATACCGATATCGGGCACGCCTGCGTGGGCGCGCGCGTCGACAGACAGCCTTACCCGCTGTCTCAGCCGCTCTCCAGCGGACAGACGGTAGAAATTATTACCGCGCCGGGTGCACGTCCGAACGCGGCCTGGCTGAACTTTGTCGTGAGTTCCAAAGCGCGCGCCAAAATTCGTCAGCTGTTGAAAAACCTCAAGCGCGATGACTCCGTCAGCCTGGGGCGTCGCCTGCTCAACCACGCGTTGGGCGGCAGCCGCAAGCTGGCTGAGATCCCACCGGAGCATATTCAGCGTGAACTCGACCGTATGAAGCTCACGTCTCTGGACGATCTGCTGGCGGAAATTGGTCTGGGTAACGCGATGAGCGTCGTGGTAGCGAAAAACCTGCAGCAGGGCGAAGCGACGCCATCTGCTCCAGGCGCATCCGGCCATGCTCATCTGCCGATCAAAGGCGCGGACGGGGTGCTGATCACCTTCGCAAAATGTTGCCGTCCAATCCCTGGCGACCCGATTATTGCGCACGTCAGTCCGGGCAAAGGGCTGGTTATCCACCATGAATCCTGTCGTAACATTCGCGGCTACCAGAAAGAAGCCGAGAAGTTTATGGCGGTCGAGTGGGATAAAGAGACGGCGCAGGAATTTATCACCGAAATTAAGGTGGATATGTTCAACCACCAGGGTGCCCTGGCGAACCTGACGGCAGCCATCAACACGGCCTCGTCCAACATTCAGAGCCTGAATACGGAAGAAAAAGACGGCCGCGTCTATAGCGCCTTTATTCGTCTGACCGCTCGCGACCGCGTGCATCTGGCGAACATTATGCGCAAGATTCGCGTCATGCCGGACGTGATTAAAGTCACCCGAAACCGAAACTAGGTTTATGAATTCACAACGTTATGCCCGTATCTGCGAAATGCTTGCCAGACGCCAGCCTGACCTGACGGTCTGCATGGAGCAGGTGCATAAACCTCATAACGTCTCTGCCATCGTCCGTACCGCAGATGCCGTCGGCGTGCATGAAGTGCACGCCGTCTGGCCGGGTCACCGGATGCGAACCATGGTCTCTGCTGCGGCAGGCAGTAACAGCTGGGTATCCGTCAAATCTCACCAGACAATTGGCGATGCCGTATCGCATCTGAAAGGACGCGGGATGCAGATCCTGGCGACAAACCTGTCCGATAAGGCCGTGGATTTCCGCGAGATCGACTATACCCGCCCGACCTGCATTTTGATGGGTCAGGAGAAAACCGGGATCTCCCAGGAAGCGCTGGATCTGGCGGATCGGGACATCATCATTCCGATGATCGGCATGGTCCAGTCCCTTAACGTCTCCGTGGCGTCCGCGCTCATTCTGTATGAAGCGCAGCGCCAGCGTCAGAACGCCGGGATGTACGAGCGCAGCAACAGCATGCTGCCGGAAGAAGAACAGCAGCGCCTGCTGTTTGAAGGTGGCTATCCGGTGCTGGCACGCGTTGCGAAGCAGAAAAAATTGCCTTACCCCCACGTCAACGCGCAGGGCGAAATTGAAGCCGATGCCGAGTGGTGGGCCACTATGCAGTACGCCGGGTAACCGATGAAAGGCCGCCTGCTGGATGCTATCCCGCTCAACAGCCTGACGGGCGTGGGCGCGGCGCAAAGCAATAAGCTGGCAAAAATTGGCCTGCACACCGTGCAGGATCTCCTGCTTCACCTCCCCCTGCGTTACGAAGACCGCACTCAGCTCTACAAGATTGGCGATCTGCTTCCCGCCATTTACGCCACCGTTGAAGGCGAAGTCCTGAACTGCAATATCACTTTCGGCGGACGCCGGATGATGACCTGTCAGATCAGCGACGGCACCGGCATCCTCACCATGCGTTTCTTCAACTTCAGCGCTGCAATGAAAAACAGCCTGGCGACAGGCCGCAGAGTGCTGGCCTATGGCGAAGCCAAACGCGGGAAATACGGCGCAGAGATGATCCACCCGGAGTACCGCGTGCAGGGCGATCTCAGCACGCCGGAACTGCAGGAGACACTCACCCCGGTTTACCCGACGACCGAAGGCATCAAGCAGGCGACGCTGCGTAAGCTCACCGATCAGGCGCTGGAACTGCTGGATACCTGCGCCATTACCGAGCTGCTGCCGCCAGAACTGGCTCAGGGGATGATGAGCCTGCCCGAGGCGCTGCGCACCCTGCACCGCCCGCCGCCAACGCTGCAGCTCAGCGATTTAGAAAGCGGTAAACACCCCGCCCAACGGCGTCTTATCCTTGAGGAATTACTGGCGCATAACCTGAGCATGCTGGCGCTGCGCGCCGGCGCGCAGCGATTCCACGCTCAGCCGTTAAGCCCGAATGATGTGCTCAAAAATAAGCTGCTGGCCTCGCTGCCCTTTAAGCCCACCGGCGCGCAGGCGCGCGTCACCGCCGAGATTGAGCGCGATATGGCGCTCGACGTGCCGATGATGCGCCTGGTGCAGGGTGACGTAGGTTCAGGTAAAACGCTGGTTGCCGCCCTGGCCGCCTTGCGCGCCATCGCCCACGGCAAACAGGTCGCGCTGATGGCACCAACCGAACTGCTGGCTGAACAACACGCTAACAATTTCCGCGCCTGGTTCGCACCGCTCGGGATTGAGGTGGGCTGGCTCGCCGGAAAGCAAAAAGGCAAAGCGCGTCTTGCGCAGCAGGATGCCATTGCCAGCGGCCAGGTGCAGATGATTGTCGGCACACACGCTATCTTTCAGGAGCAGGTGCAGTTTAACGGCCTCGCGCTGGTGATTATCGATGAACAGCACCGCTTCGGCGTGCATCAGCGTCTGGCGCTGTGGGAAAAAGGGCTGCAGCAGGGCTTCCACCCGCATCAGCTGATCATGACCGCCACGCCGATCCCGCGTACCCTGGCGATGACCGCCTACGCCGATCTGGATACCTCTACCATCGACGAACTGCCGCCGGGCCGAACGCCGGTGACGACGGTCGCCATACCGGATACGCGCCGCAGCGACATCATTGACCGCGTGCGCAACGCCTGCACCCATGAAGGGCGCCAGGCCTACTGGGTCTGTACCCTGATTGAAGAGTCTGAACTGCTGGAAGCCCAGGCCGCCGAAGCGACGTGGGAAGAGCTCAAGCTGGCACTGCCCGAGCTGAACGTTGGCCTGGTTCACGGCCGCATGAAGCCTGCCGAGAAGCAGGCGGTGATGCAATCTTTCAAACAGGGGGAACTGCATTTGCTGGTCGCGACGACGGTCATCGAAGTGGGCGTTGACGTACCCAACTCCAGTTTGATGATCATCGAAAACCCGGAGCGTCTGGGGCTTGCCCAGCTCCACCAGCTGCGCGGGCGCGTTGGCCGCGGCGCGGTAGCGTCTCACTGCGTGCTGCTTTACAAAGCACCGCTTTCAAAAACCGCCCAGATGCGACTGCAGGTGCTGCGCGACAGCAACGACGGTTTTGTGATTGCGCAAAAAGACCTGGAGATACGCGGCCCGGGCGAACTACTGGGCACGCGCCAGACGGGAAATGCTGAATTCAAAGTGGCGGATTTACTGCGCGATCAGGCCATGATCCCGGAAGTTCAGCGCCTTGCGCGCCATATTCATGAACGCTACCCCGAACAGGCGGCAGCGTTAATTGAGCGCTGGATGCCAGAAACCGAACGGTATTCCAACGCCTGATCTCAGGCAAATATCGGCAGCATCAGGTACAGCTTGATCACCAGCGCGTTGACGATATCAATGAAGAATGCGCCGACCATCGGGACCACCAGAAACGCCATATGCGATGGCCCGAACCGTTCGGTGATCGCCTGCATGTTGGCGATAGCCGTGGGGGTAGCCCCCAGACCAAACCCGCAGTGACCGGCCGCCAGCACCGCCGCATCATAGTTTTTCCCCATCATGCGCCAGGTCACGAACATGGCATAAAGCGCCATAAACAGCGCCTGCACCGCCAGAATCGCCACCATCGGCAGCGCCAGCGAGGCCAGCTCCCACAGCTTCAGGCTCATCAGCGCCATCGCCAGGAACAGCGACAGGCAGACGTTGCCGAGCACCGATACCGCCCGTTCAAACACGCGGTAGAAGCCCATCAGCGCCAGACCGTTGCTCAGGATCACCCCGATAAACAGCACGCAGACAAAGGTCGGCAGTTCAAACGCCGTTCCCGCCAGCCATTGCGCAACCACTTTGCCCACGGTCAGGCAGATGGCAATCATCGCGATGGTTTCAATCATCACCAGCGAGGTGATGCTGCGTCCAACGTCCGGCTTTTCGAACGCGGTCGGCACCATTTCATCGTCTGGCCTGCCGTTCGGCGTGGTGGAGTGCTTCACCAGATAACGCGCTACCGGGCCGCCAATCAGGCCACCCAGCACCAGGCCAAAGGTCGCGCAGGCCATCGCCACTTCCGTCGCGTTTTCAAAACCGTAGCGTTCGATGAACAGCTTGCTCCACGCCGCGCCGGTGCCGTGACCGCCCGAAAGGGTAATCGACCCCGCCAGCAGCCCCATCAGCGGATCCAGCCCCAGCAGCGTTGCCATACCGATGCCAATGGCGTTCTGCATCAGCAGCAGCCCCACCACCACAATCAGAAACACGCCGAGCACCTTACCGCCCGAGCGCAGGCTTGCCAGGTTGGCGTTCAGGCCGATGGTGGCAAAGAAAGCCAGCATCAGCGGGTCTTTCAGGGACATATCAAAATCAATTTCCCAGCCCATGCTTTTTTTCAGTATCAGCAAGGCCAGCGCCACCAGCAGACCGCCGGCGACAGGTTCAGGAATAGTGTATTTTTTCAGAAAGGAAACGCTGTGGACCAGCTTGCGACCAAGCAGAAGAACCAGCGTTGCGGCAACAAGGGTCGACAACGTATCGAGATGAATCATAAAAGGCTCCTGTTATGCGCGTATTCCATACACACGCGGCGTTATCCTGGGCCGGTTTGCGCTCGTCATGAGCCCCCGGCGCAAAAAGTGTAATTTTTTTTTCCGATAGGTTGTAAAAAACCTGCTCACAGCGGCAGATTTTCTTCCTTTTTTTTGCTGGCAATCGTTTGCTTTTACCAGGTGGTCAGATAAAATGCCCGCTTTTCCACCGTGGGATTGCCGCCGATGTCCGTTAACACCATAGAATCGCCAGATGCGCAACCGATTGCGCAGAAGCAAAATAGCGAACTGATTTACCGCCTTGAAGACCGACCGCCGCTGCCGCAGACGCTTTTTGCCGCCTGCCAGCATCTTCTGGCGATGTTTGTTGCGGTGATCACCCCGGCGCTGCTGATTTGCCAGGCGCTCGGTTTACCGGCGCAGGACACGCAGCACATTATCAGTATGTCTCTGTTCGCCTCCGGTGTGGCCTCCATTATTCAAATTAAAGCCTGGGGCCCGGTGGGGTCTGGGCTACTGTCGATTCAGGGCACCAGCTTTAACTTCGTGGCGCCGCTGATCATGGGCGGTACGGCGCTGAAAACCGGCGGTGCGGATGTTCCGACCATGATGGCGGCGCTGTTCGGCACGCTGATGCTGGCAAGCTGCACGGAGATGGTCATCTCCCGCGTGCTGCACCTGGCTCGCCGTGTGATCACCCCGCTGGTTTCCGGCGTGGTGGTGATGATTATCGGCCTGTCGCTGATTCAGGTGGGCCTCACCTCCATCGGTGGCGGCTACGCGGCAATGAGCGACCACACCTTCGGCGCGCCGAAAAACCTGCTGCTGGCGGGCGTGGTGCTGGCGATCATTATTTTGCTTAACCGTCAGCGTAACCCTTACCTGCGCGTGGCCTCGCTGGTGATCGCCATGGCGGCGGGCTATCTGCTGGCGTGGGCGCTGGGGATGCTGCCGGAGAACACCGCGCCGACCAACAGCGCGCTGATCACCGTCCCAACGCCGCTTTATTACGGCCTGGGCATAGACTGGGGTCTGCTCCTGCCGCTGATGCTGGTCTTTATGATTACTTCTCTGGAGACCATCGGTGATATCACCGCTACCTCCGATGTCTCCGAGCAGCCGGTGTCCGGCCCGCTGTACATGAAGCGTCTGAAAGGCGGCGTACTGGCGAACGGCCTGAACTCGTTTGTCTCTGCGGTATTCAACACCTTCCCGAACTCCTGCTTCGGCCAGAACAACGGTGTGATCCAGCTGACCGGCGTGGCCAGCCGCTATGTTGGTTTCGTGGTGGCGCTGATGCTGATCGTCCTCGGCCTCTTCCCGGCGGTGAGCGGCTTTGTGCAGCACATTCCTGAGCCGGTGCTGGGCGGCGCAACGCTGGTGATGTTTGGGACTATCGCGGCCTCAGGCGTGCGTATCGTCTCCCGCGAGCCGCTGAACCGCCGCGCAATCATGATTATCGCGCTGTCGCTGGCCGTTGGTCTGGGTGTTTCCCAGCAGCCGCTGATCCTGCAGTTTGCGCCGGACTGGGTTAAAAACCTGCTCTCTTCCGGCATTGCCGCGGGCGGTATCACCGCTATCGTGCTGAACCTCGTTTTCCCGCCTGAGAAGAACTGATCTCCCTCACGGCAGGCAGTCAATGCCTGCCGTGACATCTAATTACACCATTCCCGCCTTGAGCATTGCGCATAAATCGTGCATAACTCCCTTATGTTCGTTTCGCGGGATGGAAGACCATGAAATTTATTGGAAAGCTACTCGTCTATCTTCTGGTAGCCCTGCTTATTGTGCTGCTGGCGTTCTATATTTTGCTGCAGACCCGTTGGGGCGCGGCGCAGGTCAGCAGCTGGATTACGGTGAATACCGACTACGAACTCAGTTTCGACAAGATGAATCACCGCTTTTCATCGCCTTCCCACCTCATTCTGGAAAATGTCACCTTTGGGCGGGACGGTAAACCCGCCACATTAGTTGCCAAAAAAGTCGATATTGGCCTGAGCAGCCGTCAGATCACTGCTCCGCTGCACATGGGCACTATCACCCTGTTCGACGGCACGCTGAATCTCTCGCCTCAAACAGCGCCGCTGCCCTTCCAGGCCGATCGTCTGCAGCTGAACAACATGGCCTTTAACAGCCCGAATACTGAATGGGATCTGAGCGCACAGAAGGTCACGGGCGGCGTCAGCCCATGGCAGCCAGAAGCCGGGAACGTGCTGGGTAAAAACGCGAAGATTCAGATGAGCGCCGGCTCGCTGACCCTGAACGGCGTACCGGCCACCAACGTGCTAATCGACGGCCAGTTGAACGGCAAGGAGGTGGTGCTGAACACCATTGGTGCCGATATGGCCCGTGGCTCGCTCACCGGCTCCGCCCTGCGTAACGCTGACGGAAGCTGGATAATCGACACCATGCGCCTGAACGAGATCCGCCTGCAGAGCGACAAAACGCTGAAGGCGTTCTTCGCGCCGCTGGCTACCATCCCCTCCCTGCAAATTGGCCGTCTGGAGGTCACCGATGCCCGCCTGCAAGGCCCGGACTGGGCGGTGACCGATCTCGACTTAAGCCTGCGCAACCTGACTCTCAGCAAAGGCGACTGGCAGAGCCAGGAAGGTCGCCTGTCCATGAACGCCAGCGAGTTTATCTTCGGCTCGCTGCATCTGTTTGACCCGATCCTGAATGCGGAGTTTTCCCCGCAGGGCATAGCGCTGCGTCAGTTCACCTCCCGCTGGGAAGGCGGTATGGTGCGCACGTCCGGCAACTGGCTGCGCGACGGTAAAGCGCTGGTTCTGGACGATGTTGCCATCGCCGGGCTGGAGTACACCCTTCCTGAAAACTGGAAAACGCTGTGGATGGAGCCGCTGCCGGAATGGCTGAACAGCGTCACGCTGCAAAAATTCGGCCTGAGCCGCAACCTGGTGATCGACATCGATCCCGCCTTCCCGTGGCAGATCACCTCCCTGGACGGCTACGGAGCAAACCTGCAGCTGGCGAAAGATCGCCAGTGGGGCGTCTGGGGCGGCAGCGCAACATTAAACGGCGCGGCGGCGACCTTTAACCGCGTCGACGTGCGCCGTCCGTCGCTGGCGCTGAATGCCAACGCCGCCACGGTGAACATTAGCGACCTGAGCGCCTTTACCGAGAAAGGTATTCTGGAAGCCACGGCGACGGTTTCACAGCTCCCGCAGCGGCAGACCACGGTAAGCCTGAACGGGCGCGGCGTACCGCTCAACGTGCTGCAGCAGTGGGGCTGGCCTGCGTTACCGATTACGGGCGACGGCAATATTCAGGTGACCGCCAGCGGCAGCGTGCAGGCCGGTGCGCCGCTGAAGCCAACGGTAAATGGGAAGCTGAACGCGGTGAATATGGATAAGCAGCAGGTAGAGCAGACGATGACGGGCGGCGTGGTTGCAACGCCTGTGCAATAAAGTTTTTGATGTTTGTTCCCTCTCCCTTTGGGAGAGGGTCAGGGTGAGGACATCAGAGCGCATAATTACCTTAGGCCCGGTAAGCGAAGCGCCACCGGGCATTTTCCACCTCAGAGCTGAACCACCACCTCATCCCCCTCCGCTTTCACCACCACACCCCACTCGCTGCCCGCGTGCGAGCCGCCTTTCACGCCACTCACCTTCTGCACGTTGCGCAAGCACACCGACCAGTTTTGCGCGTCACCCGCGCCGGTAAAGGTCACAATGTCGCCCCGACGTGACGCCTTCAACGTAAACGCCACGGAACCGTCCGCCGCAGGCACTTCGCTCACCGCCGCTGCGCCATCCTCCAGGTTAAACAGCTGGAAGGCCGTCCCCGCGTTCCACGCGTAGTCCGGCTTCTGGTTATTGTTACCCAGCGCCAGCAGGGTGTTGTCGCGCACGTAGACCGGCAGGCTCATAAAATCGTGCTGCTGCTTATGCCAGCGGCTGCCATGGATTTCGTCGTTGTGCCACAGGTGCGTCCAGCGGCCTTCCGGCAGGTAGAACTGCACGTCCCCCGCCTCGGAGAACACCGGAGCGACCATCAGGGCATCCCCCAGCATGTATTGACGGTCGAGGTAATCGCACGCCGGATCGTCCGGGAACTCCAGCATCATCGCGCGCAGCATCGGCGTGCCGAACTCGCGGGCCAGCGCCGCCTGACGGTACAGGTACGGCATCAGCTGACACTTCAGCTGCGTGAAGTGGCGCACCACGTCGCAGGACTCGTCATCGTACGCCCACGGCACGCGGTAGGATTTGCTGCCGTGCAGACGGCTGTGGCTGGAGAACAGCCCGAACGCGCACCAGCGTTTATAGACGTGCGCCGGAGCGGTGTTTTCGAACCCGCCAATATCGTGGCTCCAGAACCCGAAGCCGGACAGGCCAATCGACAGCCCACCGCGCAGGCTTTCCGCCATCGACTCGTAGTTGGCGTAGCAGTCGCCGCCCCAGTGTACCGGGAACTGTTGCGCCCCGACGGACGCCGAGCGGGCAAACAGCACCGCCTCCTCTTCGCCGACGGTCTCTTTCAGCACGTTCCACACCAGTTCGTTATAAATGTAGGCGTAGTGGTTGTGCATCTTCTGCGGATCGGAACCGTCGAACCACTGCACGTCCGTCGGGATACGCTCGCCGAAGTCGGTCTTGAAGCAGTCAACGCCGATATCCACCAGGCCTTTCAGCTTGTCGGCATACCACCGGCATGCGTCCGGATTGGTGAAGTCGTAAATCGCCAGCCCCGGCTGCCATTTGTCCCACTGCCACAGGGAGCCGTCCGGACGCTTGAGCAGATAGCCCTTCTCTTTCAGCTCGCGGAAAATCGGGGATTTCTGGCCGATATACGGGTTGATCCACACGCAGACCTTCAGCCCTTTCTCCTTCAGGCGGCGGATCATCCCTTCCGGGTCCGGGAAGGTCACCGGGTCCCACTCGAAGTCGCACCACTGGAAAGCCTTCATCCAGAAGCAGTCGAAGTGGAACACGTGCAGAGGCAGGTCGCGCTCGGCCATGCCGTCGATAAAGCTGTTCACCGTGGCTTCGTCGTAGTTGGTGGTGAACGACGTGGTCAGCCACAGGCCGAACGACCACGCCGGCGGCAGCGCCGGGCGCCCGGTGAACTGCGTATAGCGGTTCAGCACCTCTTTTGGTGTCGGGCCGTCGATCACGAAATACTCGAGATATTCCCCTTCGACGCTGAACTGCACTTTAGAGACCTTCTCGGAGCCGACTTCAAACGAGACGTTTTCCGGGTGATTCACCAGCACGCCGTAGCCGCGGTTGGTCAGGTAGAACGGGATATTTTTGTAGGACTGCTCGGTGCTGGTGCCGCCGTCGCGGTTCCAGGTTTCGACCGTCTGGCCGTTGCGCACCAGCGCGGTAAAGCGCTCGCCCAGGCCGTAGACTGTTTCCCCCACGCCCAGATCCAGACGCTCGAACACGTAATTACGGTCGGTGTTACTGTCCTGCACGTAGCCGTTGTTTTTCAGCTGGCTGCCGGTAATGCGCTGGCCGTTGCGCAGGAAATCCAGCGCCCAGAACTCGCCTTTGTTGACGCGCACGCTGACACTGCCGCTTTTCAGCTCGGCAAATTCGGCGTTGTTTTCAATCTCGACCTTCACGTCTTTCAGAACGTTCAGGGGATAGTGCGGGCCGTTGTTCAGCGCGCCCTGGAAGTGCTCGATGCGCACCCCGACAATCCCTTCCTGTGGAGCAAACAGGCGCACCGTGAACATCAACGTGTCGAGCTGCCAGGTGCGCTCACGCACGTCGCGCGGCGCAACATACACCACCAGGTCATTGCCCTGCTGCTCCACGTCGAACACCTGAACCGGATAGGTCACGTTCAGGCCCGGTTGAATAAGCCAGTTTCCATCACTGATTTTCATGCTTTCATCCTCTTAGTTCTGCAATTCTTTGCTGACCGGCAGGTTTTCAAAATCCTGCTGATTGCGGCGCGCGCCCTGCGCCAGCTCGCGCAGGATTTTGGTCAGGAAGGGGGTTTTCAGCGTGTAGTAGCGTTTGGCGATAATGGCGCTCAGCACGTAGCAGATCGCCGGCGCCAGCGTAAACAGGCCGATAATGATGCTGATGGTCGCGCTGTTCTGGGTTTTGGCCGCCGCGTCGTAGCCGCCGCCTGCCAGCATCCAGCCGATCATCGCCCCGCCCAGCGCCAGGCCGAGCTTCAGCACGAACAGCGTGCCCGCAAAGCTGATGCCGGTCAGGCGTTTGCCGTTGGTCCATTCGCCGTAGTCGACGGTATCGGACATCATTACCCACTGGATTGGCGTCACCAGCTGGTGCAGCACGCCGATAACGAAGATAAAGACGAACATCAGCACGGTGGCGTGCATCGGGACGAAGAACATCGCCACGCTGACCACCGCCAGCGCGGCGTTGGTCCACCAGAAGATGCTGACCTTGCACTTCCAGTCGGTGAGCGGTTTCGCCAGCGCGGAGCCGATCAGATTGCCGACGCAGTAGGTGGTGAGGAACGCGACGAACACTTCCGGCGAGCCCATTATCCAGGTGCAGTAGTACATCATCGCCCCGCCGCGCACGCAGACGGCGAGGATATTGAGGATGGTCAGCACGCCGACGATGCGCCACTGGTCGTTTTGCCAGATATCGCGCAGGTCTTCCCGCATGGAGGTGGTGCTCGGCGGCACCTGGATGCGCTCTTTGGTGGTGAAGAAGCAGAATGCCAGCATCAGGAACGCGACCACCGACAGCACGGCGATCCCGCCCTGGAAGCCGAACGCCTTATCTTCGCCGCCAATCAGCTTCACCAGCGGCATCATCAGCACCGTGGAGAGCATGCCACCCGCCGTCGCCAGCACGAAGCGCCAGGACTGAAGGGAGATACGCTGCGTCGGGTCGCTGGTGATTACCCCGCCCAGCGCGCAGTACGGGATGTTGACCACGGTATAGAGCAGGGTCAGCAGCGTGTAGGTGATAGCGGCGTAAATCATTTTGCCGTTGAGGCTGAGGTCCGGTGTGGTGTAGGCCAGCACGCAGACGATGCCGAACGGGATGGCGCCGAACAAAATCCACGGGCGGAACTTGCCCCAGCGGCTGCGGGTGCGGTCGGCAATCAGCCCCATGCACGGGTCAGAGATTGCATCCAGCGCGCGGGCCAGCAGGAACATGGTGCCGACAAACCCGGCGGGAATGCCGAAAATATCGGTGTAGAAAAACATCATGTACAACATGACGTTATCAAAAATGATGTGGCTGGCGGCGTCACCCATACCGTAGCCAATCTTCTCTTTTACTGACAATACTTCGCTCATCTTTTTTATCCTTCACGCTGTAGGGGGCGCTGAGACCGGTTGCATTGGTTTTAAACCATTGTTTCAACGGCGGGTATTGCGTTTTCTGGTTAGCAGATTACGTTTCTTGTTTTTTGTGATCGCGATAAATGTTGGAGAGCACAAAAGGCTAACCTGAGGATTTTCTTAGGAATTAGCTGAAACAGGGGGGTACAGGTCAAAAGAGAGGTGAAAAAAGTGGTGTGGGGTATGTGGTAAATGCCTGAAAGTAGCTATAATGCGCCCCGCCTCCATGTAGCAATCGAGGCGCGGAAGATCGTCATCTCCGGTGAGGTGGCTGGACTTCAAATCCAGTTGGGGGCGCCAGCGTTCCCGGGCAGGTTCGACTCCTGTGATCTTCCGCCAAAAATGTCATTCACCTCGATAATAAAAAACGTCACTCGTAAATAGAACCGCTTATTGCAACCACCTTATGTGAGCTTGATCAATTATTCATTTGAATATTGAGTGTTATCCTTTTACTTATTCAAAAAATATTTAAGGGAAGCTGTAATGGAATGGATTATTGGTGCGGTGATTCTAATGGCTATTATTTGTACCATATTCAAGCCCAGACGGTGTGATATCTGCCAAACTTATTTCAAGAAAAAATATTACACATGGAAAATCCAAGGAAAGAAACAACATCTATGCCCCAACTGCAATGGTAAAATGCAGCGTCGAGTTAGTTCGCAAAAATTTAAGAGTAGATTTGGTTAAAAGTTTTTTAATCATTTTTTAATCGCAAACTTCAGGATAATCATAAATGATAAGTTTTTTATTATAGTTCTATAACTTATCATTTATTCCCTTATTATCATCACCAAATTAAAAACCATGATAGCTACTTATTCATAAGCCTAAGCCTACAAGCTTCTTTAACCCACTTACTAAAATTCCCTTTCCCCGCAGCCTTCTCAATCTGCCCCAAAAGGTCATCCTCGAACCGGATGTTTTTCATCGTGCTCTTTGTGCGGTCAAAATTTGGTTTGTTTTTCTCTTGCATGGTAGGTACCACTTCGGTTAGTTTTTCCGCATGTGGTACCTACCACATGGATTATAAATTCCTGACAACGCCCAGCAGTGTTGGAGCACTAAAGGGCGTCTACCATACCAACTATCAATGAGTTGATTATAACTGATTCACATTCTATCCAGACACCGACCAATCCGGAACCGAGCGTTCGTTGATTATGGGATACAGCCCAAATGTTTTCGACAAATCGACGCTGAAAATCATCCTTTCTGGCAAGTAGCTGCGCGCGGCGGGGTTTGATACCGGACAGCATGTCACTGTAAAGGTCATGAAAGGATGTATCATTCTGGTGGCGTATAACGAGCAGGAAGCGGTTGCAGGATAAACGCTCATTGAGATAGAGGACGCGCTTGCAGCGATTTAAGCTCCCTGTTCGAACCATCAACTAACATCTCATAAATAGAATTTCTGATGGCGACATTGATCAGCATTCAACTATCCGGAAATTCCGGATAGTTGGCCCGGAAAGGTGACATCAGATTTCCACTGAGTGATCACTACAATCTCAAAGCTACACTCGTAGTTACGCTCAGCTCATGGCTCCCAGTTTCGCCTTTAGCGGCCATACGGCTATTAAACTAATATGCAACGGATCTAACGCCCTCATTCTCACGCTCATATAATATCTAAATTAATAGCCAACAATTATTCACGACAAATATAATGCGAAGATTAAAATATCTGAATTTTTCATTACGTATAAACTATTGCGATATGCATCACAGCAGAAATACAATATTAATAGAAACTTGTACCTATGTTTACTGTTAAAAGATGCAATATGTATTATAGCGACTCATTAATAACATCAATGGATGCGAATAAAATATTGGCACAAAAGTTAGATCACGCCTTAACAGGCGTAAAAGATGAAGTATTAAAGCAAGCGCAACTGTTAGATGATGGGGCAACGCGATTAAGCTATCAGCTATCGTGCTTTACTGAAAACTATCAGGATGTATGTTTACGATTACGCAAAGAAGACTCAAGATTTTTGACAGGTATCGTCCAGTTAATAAAACACAGAGACATTATCTATAAGATGCTTTATATTTATATTAAAAGCCTATTAATTAACAAGAGTGAAAAAAGAATACATAACATACAAATAAATCTTATGCGTTTAGGTGTATCAATTTCATCATCGATGCTCTCCAGCCAGGCTTTTATATATTCAGCAACTATTGCAATCTGTAGTAGTGTTCATACCAACATTTGGATGAAAGAAAAGATTACATCGTTTTCTACTTATGCTGTTCTTGGTTTAAAAGTTTATGGCATCGTTGAGCAGGCATCCAGAAGCGCAAACCATCTAAAAAGCTATAATGCTTATTATTATAATCTACTTTATCAGGAAGAACTTGAAATGATGTTTTTCTTGATTGAGCCCATAATAACGAGCTCCCCCATGCTTAACCAAGTTTATGCTTCAGACAGCGACATTGCATATGCGATTTCAAGGATGATAAAGGGATGATTAAAGCTATTAAAGACTGGTTAAAAGGCCAATTCATATTCTTCCTGAGAGGCGCAATACCACTTCTATTCGTCATAATATTTGCATTATTTGCCGTAACCTGGTTACCGGAAAAAATCGCAATGAATGCAATATGGTCAATTGTAGTTATTGTAGGCCTCTATATCCTTTTACGTAAAAAGAGATAATTACTATTTAACAGGAGTAAATTATGTCAATTCCCGCACATCTGTGGTTGTTTGATGAAAATGGTTCGCCCATCGTTGGTCCATCATTACTGCCAGCGAGATTAGGATCGTTTGAAATCCGTTCAGTTAACCATCAGGTATGGATCCCTGAGAGCGCGAATACTGGTCGCTTGACAGGCACGAGAGTTCATTCCCCCTTAACCTTGCATAAGGAATTTGATGCTGCAACGCCTGTTTTGTACCGTGCTATGTGTGAAGGAAGAACATTCCAAAAAGCAGTTTTGAAAATGTATCGAATTCTTGACCATGGTATTGAGAGTGAGTATTTCAATATGATAATGGAGAACGTAAAGATCACCTCAATATCACCCCTGCTGCATCCCACCGGCTTGACGAGCACGCATCTAGAAGAGATTCAACTCAGGTACGAGAAGATTACATGGAAGCATTGCGACGGGAACGTTCTCTACACTGACGAATGGAATAACCGTGCTACGTATTAGGGTATCTAAAATGAAAGTACTGCTAATTTTGGCTGCACTCCTTTTCCTTGTTCAAAATGCAGCATCAGCCCAAATGTCCGGCTTCGCAGCCAGGTATTATCAGGATGATGTAACAACACCAGAAGAACCCACAGAAGTGCCCCTCTATCCCACTATTACCATCGGTAAGAAAACCGTACAAATGAAGGTTACTCACCTGTCAGACATCACCGGTTCACCCGTTGAGAAAGACCGTTCCGCGCGCTGGATCTGCCTCCATGACGACGATGGCACGAATTACTGGTTCATCTCGGATAACGAAATGGGTGCAGGATTGCTAACGGCACTAGCCATAGCCAGGGATGGGATTCATAAAGAGTGTGCAAAAACAACGGAACCAGTCAGAGTCTCAGTCGCTAATGTTCCATTGTTGAATGCTACTCACGGGAATTTAGTTAAACTGTTCGGTAATAAGGAGCTCGCCACAAAGAAAGCGATGCTCTTTTATCATGAGACGCCAGTGCAGGATGGATTCATCCAGAGTAATACAGTCTCTTATTCCTTCGATGACGAAAAAGTGCGTGGTGTAATCATCGGGCAAATTACCAGCAACTAGTTCGCAGACTCCCTCTTCCACAGGAACGGGGAGTTAAGCCTGTCCACCCAACCGCATATGCAACAACGGAAACGGATTTCCCTGCCCGTCCAGTTCCGAGCGTCCGACCTGCTCAAACCCCATATGGCGATAAAATGCGACGCCCTGCGGGTTCTGCTCATTCACGTCCACTTCGTTTACGCCAAACTCGGCGATGGCGTGTTTTAGCAGCAATTTCCCGACGCCCTTCCCTCGGCTCGCGTCATCCACAAAAAGCATTTCAATGCGGTTTTCATCCACGCCCAAAAAGCCGTGAATAACGCCTGCGTCATCGCGAGCTATCACGACCTTGAGGTTAGGCAGATAGGCGTTAAGCAATAACGGGCGCAGCGCCGCAATATCGCTTTCCTGTAAAAAGTGATGGGTGGCGCGAACGGAAGATTCCCAGATCGCAACCAGACGTTCAAAGTGTATGGGGAGTGCGGTTTCTATTTTCATGGGGGGATCATGATTAGAAAACCGAACTATTTCAATCCACTCTTTGCGATCTGCTCCCCATCACCCCATCCCTCGGTACCACCACGGTGACGTTTTCCATCGGCACGCCTGCCGCAAGGTGAATATCCTGTAGCTGCTGTAACGCTCCCCACCGGGATGGCAGCTCCGCTCGCCCGTTCATGCCGTCTTTCTCCGTTGGGCTTTTAACGGAAGTCTATCCAGGCGAGCCAGTAATGCCCAAGGAAGAAAGCACGATTTTTACTGCTTCACCCATACCAGCTGATCAACCCGGAAGCCCAGACTGCGCGCGGTGTTCAGGTAATCCTGCTTCACCGCATCCGGGATGGTCGGCGTGCGTGACAGGATCCACAGATAGTCGCGGTTCGGGCCGCTCACCAGCGCGTACTGGTACTTATCGTCCAGCCTGATCACGTTATACCCGCCGTAGAACGGGCCGAAGAACGATACCTTCAGCGCGGCGGTGGTCGGCTCGCCGGTAAAGTAGGCTTTGCCCTCGCTCTCGTTCCACTTGTTCTTCACCGGATCAAAACCCCGGTTAAGCACGCTGATGCCGCCGTCGCTGCGCTCGCCGTAGGTCGCCGTCACCTGTTCCAGACCGCGTTCAAAGCGGTTTTCCAGACGGGCGACTTCGTACCATTTGCCGAGATAGCGGCTGGCGTCAAAGTGGGTAATAGGCTGCACGCCTTTCGGCGGCGTGGGGGATTTACAGGCGACCAGCGTCAGGGCAATCGCAACACCGGTCACAACAGGCCATAGCTTCATGAGAATTCCTTTCATTTGCACGGTTGGAAGTTAAGTGTAGTGCACCGTTTCGGCGCTTCATCCCGTTCGGGAAAATTCGTAGTATATTGAGAGTATTCCTCCACCCTGGACACGGACATGGCTTACTCCATCGGCGAATTCGCCAGACTCAGCGGCATCACCGCCACCACCCTGCGGGCGTGGCAGCGTCGCTACGGTTTACTCAAGCCACAGCGCACGGAAGGCGGCCACCGCCAGTACAGCGATGAGGACGTCCAGCAGGCGCTCAAAATCCTCGACTGGGTAAAAAAAGGCGTCCCGATCGGCCAGGTCAAACCGCTGCTGGAACGCCCGACGCCGGGGCGGACCAACAACTGGCAAACGCTGCAGCAGAGCATGCTGCAACGCCTGCAGGACGGCAAAGTCGAGTCCCTGCGCCAGATGATTTACGACGCCGGGCGCGAGTACCCAAGGCCGGAACTGGTCGCGAACGTTCTGCGTCCGCTGCGCAGCCAGGTCTCGGCTAACGTCGCCGCCGCCATGACCCTGCGCGCGATCCTCGACGGCATCATCATCGCCTACACCTCGTTTTGCCTCGAAGGCGATAAAAAAGCGCCGGGCGACAATATTCTGCTCAGCGGCTGGCACCTGAACGACCCATGCGAGATCTGGCTCGAAGCCCTAACGCGCACCGGGCAGGGCCACCGCATCGACATCCTGCCGGCTCCCCCTGACGCGCTGGCACCGGAGATTTTCCCGGAGCGGAAATGGCTGCTGGTCACCAGCGGCAAGCTCACCGCCGGGCGGAAAAAGCAGGTGGAGCAGTGGCAGCAGCAGGTATCGCTTGAAGTGATTATCCTCTGATAATTTTCTCCTGCGGGAATCTTCACGAAAAGTTGAATATTTTCCCGCGCCGCAGATGCTAACGTTTTCCTGTGACGAATAACTCAACAGGAAAACACCATGAAAAAAACTGCCCCTCTGCTGATCCTGGCCTCGATGGCCTTTGCCCCTGCCGCCTTTAGCGCCCCTGCCGGCACGCTAAGCGTCCACATTCTTGACCAGCAAACCGGAATGCCGCCATCAGACGTTACCGTTACGCTGGAGAAGCAGCAGCAGGACAAATGGACTCAGGTTGCCAGCGGTAAAACCGACCAGGATGGCCGTATTAAATCGCTCTATCCGCAGGATCAGGACATGCAGCCTGGCGTGTACAAAGTAACCTTTAAAACCGCAGAGTATTTCCACGGCAAAAAGCTGGATACCTTCTTCCCGGAGATCCCGGTGCTGTTTACCGTGACCCGCACCAACGAGAAGCTGCACATTCCACTTCTGCTTAGCCAGTACGGCTACTCGACCTACAAGGGCAGTTAAGAGGCATTGATTTTAAAGGATTATAAAAAATAGTTCCGCGAATACTTGGACAAATTAGTCATGTTGTGTAAGTTTTAGTTATATGAACGGGAGGACTACACCATGACAACGAAACCTGTGCTCGGTATTAGCGGATGTTTGACCGGATCCGCCGTTCGCTTTGACGGCGGACATAAGCGCATGGGCTTCATCATGGATGAGCTGGCCCAGTGGGTGAATTTCAGGCCCGTCTGCCCGGAGATGGCCATCGGCCTGCCGACGCCTCGCCCGGCGCTGCGTCTGATCGTCACGACAGATGGAGAAACGCAGATGCGCTTCAGCCACGCGCCTAACGAAGACGTTACGCAGAAAATGGCTGAATTTGCGGCAGATTATTTGCCGAAAATCGGCGATCTCGCAGGCTTTGTTGTCTGTGCAAAATCCCCAAGCTGCGGCATGGAACGCGTGCGGCTGTATGATGAAAACGGCAACCGGGGCCGCAAGGAGGGGGTCGGGCTGTTCACCGCCGCCCTCCTTGAAACCTTGCCGTGGCTGCCCGTTGAAGAAGACGGACGCCTGCACGACCCGGTGCTGCGGGAAAACTTCGTCGAGCGCGTTTTTGCGCTGCACGAACTCAACACGCTACGTAAAAATGGCCTCACGCGCCGCGCGCTGCTGGACTTCCACAGCCGCTATAAGCTTCAGCTGCTGGCGCACCACCAGGCGGGCTACCGTGAGATTGGCCCGTTCGTTGCCTCGCTGCACGAGTGGGAAGACCTGGACGCTTTCTTCGTGGCGTACCGGGAAAAGCTGATGACCATCCTGAAAAAACCCGCCTCGCGGAAGAATCACACCAACGTGCTGATGCATATTCAGGGCTATTTTCGTAACCAGCTCAACACCCGCCAGCGCGGCGAGCTGCGCGATGTGATCCTGCATTATCGCAACGGACAGTTGCCTATCCTCGCGCCGATCACGCTGCTGAAGCACTACCTGGCCGAATACCCCGACCGGTATCTGATGACGCAAAACTACTTTGATCCCTATCCTGATGATTTGGGTCTGCGTCTGGCAGTCAAGTGATGAAAAAAATGCGAAGGCCCCATTGACCCATAGAGGCCCAAAGCAGTACCCCGTTTAGACGACATCCTCACTGTCGTCTCTTTTTTGCATTTCATCTAAAGACTGTGATTATATACAGGCTTATCCTGCAAAAGGGGCCTGCCTGTGATCAACACCCTGCACATTCAAAACTACCGCTCCATCCGCGAGATGTCGCTGGAGCTGGAGCAGCTCAACATCGTCTTCGGGCCGAACGGTACCGGGAAATCCAATATTTACAAGGCGATACACCTGATGCACAGCGCCGCGCAAGGGCAGTTTTCCCAGGCGCTGGCGAACGAGGGCGGCATTCTGAAGGTGTTCTGGGCAGGCAAAACCCGCAGCGACCAACTGCGGCGGATGAATCTGGCCGTGGAAACAGAGACCTACGAATACGAACTGCAGGTCGGTTTTGTGGAGAAGCTGCCGTATCCCTCACAGTTTCAGCTCGACCCGGTGATCAAGGAGGAGTCCATCTGGCTGAGCGGCCAGCACCGTCGACCATCGTCACAGCTGATGAAGCGCAGGAATCAGGCCGTGTTTCTGAACAACGTGCATCATGAAAAAGTGACCCACAGCGGCACGCTGTACGAGAACGAATCGGTATTCGGGCAGCTTGGCGAACCGCACCTTTACCCGGAAGTGTCGCAGATGCGCGAGTCCCTGCGTAACTGGCGCTTTTATCATGAGTTTTCTGTATCAATCGGCTCGGCGATGCGCGCCCCGCAGGTCGGTTTCCGCTCCCCGGTGCTGGCCAGCGACGGTGCCAACCTGGCTGCGGCGTTTCAGACCATCGTGGAGATTGGCGACGAGCTGCTGCTGATGCGCATCCTTGACCAGGCCTTCCCCGGCTGCGTGTTTTACAGCGACAACAGCGGCGGACATTTTCGCATGATGATGCAGCGCGAGGGGCTGAGCAGGCCGCTGGAACCGGCGGAGTTCTCCGACGGCACCCTGCGCTTTCTGTGCCTGGCGGTGGCGCTGTTAAGCCCGCGCCCGCCGGCGTTTATCGCATTGAACGAACCGGAAAACAGCCTGCACCCGCAGATGCTGCCCGCCCTGGCGAGCTTAATCGCCGAGGCCAGCCACTACTCGCAGATCTGGCTCACCAGCCACTCACCGGAGCTGGCGACGTTGATTGAGAAGCACAGATCGTTTTCCCTGTATCAGCTGTCGATGGCGGAGGGGGAGACGAGGGTGGAGAGGCTGGGGTAAGTGTTTGTTTCCTTAATTACTTTTCTCCAGTCATCCCTCTCATGGTCGCCATCAACGACGATGATGATTTCCGCAGGTATATGCTTCAGCGAATTCAGGGCTCGCGATACATTATCCAATTTATTGTTGTCAGTTTCTGCTGGCTGGATAATCTGTAAACATTGGTTATCAGATGAGAAAATTAAAATGGATATTGCACTTTTCCCTGGTCAGAACACCCGTGCATGGGCTGAAACAATGATTAACCTTGAAGCCCGAAAGCTTATCAATACTGCGAATATTGTCGGAGGGCAACATCTCAGCGACGGACTCGCACGAATTAAATTTATGGATGATATTCGGCAATTTGTAATGCAACAGTTTAGCGCTACCCGGGCGGCCAGAAGTCATGATGAGTGCATGGAATGCCTGAAAAACATCCGGGCTGAGAACGAAAGTCTTCTTGATCAAAGCAGAATGCTTCGCTCACGTACAGCTCAGCTTTTTGCTCAGATTGAACTGGTTAAAGAAAATAACAAAGTCATCGGTTACTTTATCTCGTCGATAAAGGTTGTACTTTCCGGGTTACAGATTGTTGCAGGCGTTGGTGCAATGATGACAATGAATCCAGTGGGTGCGCTTGCAGGAGCGATTCTGGTTATGGATGGTGCAAATGCTATTTCAAAAGAAATTAACAGAACGCTTCAACATCAACCAAATTCTGAAGGTATGCTGGCAGATGGCGTCATGGATATCGCTCAGTTTATGGGATTTAAACGTGAATCAGCACTGGGAGTCTTCAACAGCGTAAGCCTGGCAGCAAGCGTCTATACGGTATTTGGCGCCATCCGAAAACCCGAATCATGGCGTCTGTTTCGCTATCTCCCGCTGGATTTCTACCGCAAGGTAGACGGTATGAATCGCGCAGCGCTCACTATGAAAATTGTCGGCTGGGGTGTTTCTGCAAAAGTCTCGTTTGATTTAATTTCTAATGCGTCTGGCCAGAACTAATGTATTTCTTTCTGTAGCGCCAGGCTTTGTAGGTAATGACCGGGGGTTGAAAAAACCAGACAATCGCCAACACGATGAAAAGAGAGATGCCCCCGGAAACAAGATTGTAATGTTCAGCGAAAAAAATAAGCGCCAGGAAAATCAGAGCCACAGTCGCAGTAATACACAGAACCATGATAAATCGCTTACCTAACTCAAGCACGACCTCGAGCAAGGATGAACCATAACGACTGATGTTTCGGTTCAGATACGCTAACTCTTTTACGGTGAAACCTGATTCAAGTAACTGCGTTTCAATATTGTTCATGCCACTACCTTTTCTTCTGGAAAGTAACGTGCAATATCTTAACCGGAAGAGATGCGTCTTGTAACCCGTCTGATACATCAGCATTTTCAGCAAAAAAACAGGACCACGCTAAAAAGACACTGGCGCTAAAGTAGAAAATAATAGATCACGGTGTTTAAAGCGCGCTCGTTAGGGGCGTTCGTAGCCGTCACCCCGAAAATGTCCCCCACGCCTTTTTATTCCATCGCGACAGAATTATAAAGACGGATGAACACGAAACGTCTTTCGCCACTCCGCTGGGCTCACCCCAAAGCGCGCCTTAAACTGCTGTCGCCAGGTGACGGCGGAATTAAATCCCACCAGCTCCGCCACGCTCTCAACGGGCATATTTCCGGCTTCAAGCAAAATCTGGCTGCGCCGCAGGCGTTCGGCGGTAAGCCAGTCGGCGACGCTCATCCCCGTGGCTTTAACAAAATGACGAGTCAGCGTGCGGCGGCTCATCGAAACCACCTCCGCCAGCGAGTCCAGACTATGCGGTTCGGTGATGTGCTGCTGCAGGTAGTCGATCAGGCAGTTAATACGTGCGTCACGGGTATCTTTCGGAACCGGCTGGGCGATGAACTGCGCCTGCCCGCCCTCGCGATGGGGCGGTACAATCATCCGACGGGCAATCTGGTTGGCGACGACGCTGCCAAAACGCTGGCGAATGATGTACAGGCAGCAGTCCAGCGCAGCCGCGGTACCGGCAGAGGTGATGATATTGCCGTCATCCACGTAGAGGGCATTGATATCCAGCTGGACGTTCGGAAAGAGCGACTGGAAGTGATGTTCAAACTCCCAGTGGGTGGCGGCCCGTTTACCGTCGAGGATCCCCGCCCAGGCCAGCACAAACGACCCCAGACACAGGCCGACAATTTCCGCGCCGTTGTCTCTCGCCAACACCAGGCTGTCGAGCAGCGCCTGAGGCGGCCGTTCAAGGACGTGCTGCCAGTAGGGAACGACAACAATGTCGGCCTGCCCGATGGCGGTGTAATCCTGCGTGGCGTTGAGGGCGAACCCGTCTTTTGAGGTAAGAAACCCCGGCGTTTCGGCGCAGATCGTCACGTTAAAGCGCTTTTCGCCGGAGACCGAATCACCAAACAGAATGCAGGGAACGGAGTAGTGGAACGGGCTGAACCCGTCTACCGCGACAATCGCGACGTTGATTAGCGACATCTGTCTCTCCTTTCCCGTTAACGCACTCAGAATATAACGGTTTCGCCATCCTGGGGAATGCTCACCACATCGCTCACCTGGTTGGCTTCGACGTACTCACGCAGCGCGCTGCGGGTCAACAGGCAGTGGTTAATCGCCTCCATGTGGCTCGCGACGATTTTAGCCTGCGGCAGCAGGAAATGGACGTTAAGCACATCTTCCTGTCCCATAATAATGGGCCCAAAGCCGATGACGTGGGCATAACCGGCGTTCAGTACCACCACATCTGGCTGGTGTTTTTGCAGATCGGCTGCCACCTCTTCGCGCCAGATGGTATCCCCGGCAAGATAGAGCGTCTTCTCATCAGGATGACGCAGCACCACGCCACAGGCCTCGCCCAGCCGCTCCGCCAGTTCTGGCACGGCGTAAGCGCGGTCGGTCCCGTGCTGGCCGCCGTACGTTTTCGCAATCCGAACCTCCCCGAAGGTGGTCTCGTCGGTCATGATCGTCAGGTTGGTAAATCCCTGGCTGCGCAGCAGCGCGGCGTCACGATCGTTTTGAACGTAGATCGGTTTGTCTTTGGCGATCAGCTCTGCCGCGGTGCGATCCCAGTGATCGTCATGGGTATGGGTGACGATCACCGCGTCAGCGTCCAGCAGCGTATTGACGTCGACGGGAAGTTCGACCGTCGGGTTACGGCGTTCGGCATGCGCCGTACCGGGAAAGCCCGGATAAGCACCTTTCGGGGCCAGCATCGGGTCGATTAAAAGGCGTTTTCCGGCGTAGGTAATCAGCAGGGTGGCATTGCGAATTTGGGTAATGTTCATGAGCTATCCTCCGGTTGGTGTGATAAGGAGGATAGCCAGCCGTCATAATTGGTGCTGTGGGCTAAAGGGCGATTACCGATGGAATCGGGCCATTTTCATCACCGCGTTTTCTGCCGGCACCTTTACCAGCCCGGCACCGCCCCGCCGTTGAAGATCGTCTCTGCCGCTTTCGCCACTTCCGGTGACTGATAGGACTGGATAAACGCCTTCACGTTCTCCGCGTCCTTATTGTCTTCGCGCGTCACCACGATGTTCACGTACGGCGAGTTTTTATCTTCAATAAAGACGCTGTCATGCACCGGCGATAGCCCGGTTTGCTGAATATAGGTAGTGCTGATGATGGCGACATCCACTTTCGGGTCGTCCAGCACGCGCGGCAGCTGTGCCCCTTCCAGTTCCATGATTTTCAGCTGCTTAGGGTTGGCGGTAATATCCAGCGCCGTCGGCAGCAGCCCGGTGTCCGGCTTCAGGGTGATGAGCTTCTCTTTTTGCAGCAGCAGCAGCGCGCGGCCAAGGTTGGTCGGGTCGTTTGGAATGGCGATAGTCGCCCCGTCCTTCAGGTCAGAGACGGATTTGATTTTGCGGGAATAGCCGGCCATCGGGAAAACAAAGGTGTTCGCCACGGCCACCAGCTTGTAGCCATGCGCCTTGTTATCTTCTGCAAGGAACGGGCGATGCTGGAAGACGTTGGCATCCAGCTCTCCCTGGTTAGTGGCATCGTTGGGCAATAGCGAGCCGCTGAAGCCGACCAGCTCCACGTCCAGGCCATATTTTTCTTTTGCCACCTTTTTGGCGACTTCCGCCACGTCCTGTTCAGCGCCGTTGATGACGCCCACTTTTATGTGTTTGGCATCGCTGCCACTTTGATCGCACCCTGCCAGCAGCAGGCCAGCGAGAACCAGAGCACCCAATCGACGTTTCACGAGAAAGTTCCTTTTGCTGAATGTTGTAGTGACTATATCGACAACGAGGCGGTGAAATAAAAAACGAAAAAGAATCAATAAGAAGGATAAGTTATATGCGGGTATGGCCGGGTGACGCTGCGCTTACCCGGCCTACGGATTCAAAGCTTAAAGGGCTTTCGCCAGGTAATGTCGCTGCATGCCCGGGTACGGATAATCCTGCAAAGACATCTGCAGCTGGTACCCCTGTTTTTCATAGAACGGACGCGCCTGGAAGCTGACGGTATCCACCAGCGCATGCTTGCAGCCTTTGCGTCTGGCTTCCTCTTCCGCCGTTTTGATAAGCTGGCTGCCCACGCCGGTACCCCGCACGGTGTCGCTGACCCAGAGAAAGTCGATATTCAGCCAGTCGCCTTTACGCACTCCAATGAGCCCGCCGAGCATGACGCCTTTATCGTCTCGTACATAAACGCCAATGTCGCCGCTAAAGTTTGTCAGATCGATAAACTGTCCGTTATAGGCTCTTAACCCCACAAATAGCTCTTCTTTTTCTGCGGGTGTTACATTATAAGTAATGCTCAGGTGCATATTTCTCTCCTTATTTTCCGCGCAATTTGAATATCTCACAGCTTAACCTTCATAAAAACTCCTAATTTCCTCCTTTTTTTTAATACAGAAACATTCACTCAATAACTAAATAAAAAAAGCCTTTCCAATACGCACCCAAAACGTATACTGAGAACGATCATTCTCATTTTTACACGGTAGACGGCGATGAGCACAAAGCTGGAAGAACGACAAAAACAACGTCAGGACGAAATCATCACCGCCGCGCGTCGCTGCTTTCGCGCCAGCGGATTTCACGCCGCCAGCATGTCGCAAATTGCCAGTGAGGCGAAGCTTAGCGTCGGGCAAATTTACCGTTATTTCAGTAACAAAGACGCGATTATTGAAGAGATGATCCGCCGCATTATCGACTCACGCATCGAAGGGATGCAGGACAAAACGGTGGTGGAAGGGATGCCGCAGGCTCTCGCCTGGCGTCAGACGCTCAACGAAGACGATGATGCGTTGATGCTCGAAATGTCTGCCGAGGCGACCCGTAACCCGCAGGTGGCGGCCATGCTGATCGCAGCCGATGCCCGGATGTTTACCAACGCCTGTGCGCACCTGAAAAAACAATTTCCCCATCTGAGCGATGAACATATTCGCTGCTGCGTGGAAATTACCGCGGTGATGATCGAAGGCACGATTTACCGTCGACTCACGCCTTTAAAAGTACCGTCAGAACAATTAGAGCCTATCTATCAGAATATTTTAAATATGCTTTTCTCTGCGAAGTAATCGCATGTGAATAATTAGCGGGAATAAGTAATTTCCCAACTTAACATTTCCGGCCATGCCGGAGATGCGGTATCGCTGTGCCTTTAAATAGCCCCCCTCCCTGTTGATCCTTTAACAGGGCAGGCATCGTTCACCCTGGAAAAAGATTATGAAAACCATAACAACCTCCATCGCGGCATTACTCCTCCTGACCGGGTGCGATAATGCGCAAACATCTGCTCCCCAGCATCCTCTTCCGGATGTGGGGATTGTCACCCTCATGAGCCAGCCGGTCTCCGTCATCAGCGAGCTCACGGGCCGCACCACCGCCGCCATGAGCGCCGAAGTGCGCCCGCAGGTGGGCGGCATTATTCAGAAGAGGTTGTTCACCGAAGGCGATACCGTGAAGGCCGGACAGGCGCTGTATCAAATTGACCCTTCCAGCTACCGCGCGGCGTTTGATGAAGCCGCCGCGGCGCTGAAACAGGCCCAGGCGCTGGTGCAGGCCGACTGCCAGAAAGCCCAGCGCTATACGCAACTGGTGAAAGACGACGGCGTGTCGCGTCAGGACGCAGAAGACGCGAAGTCCACCTGCGCGCAGGACAAGGCCAGCGTTGAATCAAAGAAGGCCGCGCAGGAGAGCGCGCGCATTAACCTCAACTGGACCACCGTCACCGCGCCGATTGCCGGACGCATCGGCATCTCCTCCGTCACCCCCGGCGCGCTGGTCACCGCCCAGCAGGATACCGCGCTCGCCACCATTCGCGGGCTGGACAGCATGTACGTCGACTTAACTCGTTCCAGCGCCGATCTGCTGCGTTTACGCAAGCAAACCCTTGCCACCAATAGCGATACGCTAAGCGTGTCGTTAATCCTCGAAGACGGCAGCACCTACAGCGAGAAAGGCCGCCTGGCGTTAACCGAAGTGGCGGTGGATGAATCAACCGGCTCGGTCACGCTGCGCGCCGTCTTCCCGAACCCGCAGCATCAGCTCCTGCCGGGCATGTTTGTCCGCGCCAGGGTGGATGAAGGCGTCATGAGCGACGCGATCCTCGCGCCGCAGCAGGGCATCACCCGTGACGCCAAAGGCACCGCCACCGCTCTGGTGGTCAATGCCAGCAACAAGGTCGAGCAGCGTCAGCTGGAAACGGGTGACACCTACGGCGACAAATGGCTAGTGCTGAGCGGGCTGAAGGCGGGCGACAGGCTGATTGTGGAAGGTACTGACAAAGTCACCGCCGGGCAGGAAGTGAAGGCCGAAGAGATGAAAGCCAACGGAGGAAACGCCTGATGTTTTCCCGTTTCTTCGTGCGTCGCCCGGTCTTTGCCTGGGTTATCGCTATTCTTATCATGCTCGCCGGGATGCTGGCCATCCGCACGCTGCCGGTCGCGCAGTACCCGGACGTTGCGCCGCCGTCGATCAAAATCTCCGCCACCTATACCGGTGCCTCCGCGCAGACGCTGGAAAACAGCGTGACGCAGGTGATCGAGCAGCAGCTGACCGGGCTGGATAACCTGCTCTACTTCACCTCCACCAGCAGCTCGGACGGATCGGTGAGCATTACCGTCACCTTCGAGCAGGGCACTGACCCGGACACCGCTCAGGTGCAGGTGCAGAACAAAGTCCAGCAGGCGGAATCGCGCCTGCCCACCGAGGTGCAGCAGTCCGGGATCACCGTCGAAAAATCCCAGAGCAACTTCCTGCTGATCATGGGCGTGTACGATAAAACCGACACCGCCAGCAGCTCGGATATTGCCGACTGGCTGGTGAGTAATATGCAGGATCCGCTGGCGCGCGTGGAAGGCGTCGGGAGCCTGCAGGTGTTCGGGGCGGAATACGCGATGCGCATCTGGCTCGATCCGGCGAAGCTGGCGTCCTACTCGCTGATGCCGTCCGACGTGCAGAGCGCGATTGAAGCGCAGAACGTGCAGGTCTCCGCCGGTAAAATCGGCGCGCTACCCTCGTCGAACGCCCAGCAGCTGACCGCCACCGTCCGCGCCCAGTCGCGCCTGCAGACGGTGGATCAGTTTAAAAACATCATTGTGAAGAGCCAGTCCAACGGCGCGGTGGTGCGCATCAGCGATGTCGCCCGCGTGGAGATG
The DNA here is from genome assembly GCF_014930775.1 of Enterobacter cloacae complex sp. P38RS. NCBI lineage: Bacteria > Pseudomonadati > Pseudomonadota > Gammaproteobacteria > Enterobacterales > Enterobacteriaceae > Enterobacter > Enterobacter cloacae complex sp. P38RS. The sequence continues at coordinate 116,811 of NZ_JADBRS010000005.1, read as the reverse complement.
GGCAGCGAAGATTATACCGCCACCGCGAAGCTCAACGGCCACCCGGCGGCGGGTATGGCAGTCATGCTCTCACCGGGTGCGAACGCGCTCAACACTGCGACGGCGGTGAAAGACAAGATTGCCGAGTTCAAAAAGTCGATGCCGGAAGGCTACGACGTGGCCTACCCGAAGGACAGCACCGAGTTCATCAAGATCTCCGTTGAGGACGTGATTCAGACCCTGTTCGAAGCCATTGTCCTCGTGGTGGTGGTGATGTACCTGTTCCTGCAAAACATCCGCGCGACGCTGATCCCCGCGTTGGCGGTACCTGTCGTTCTGCTGGGTACCTTCGGCGTGCTGGCGCTGTTCGGCTACTCCATCAATACCCTGACGCTGTTTGCCATGGTGCTGGCGATAGGGCTTTTGGTGGATGACGCCATCGTGGTGGTGGAAAACGTCGAGCGTATTATGCGCGACGAGGGGCTGCCCGCCCGGGAAGCCACCGAGAAATCGATGGGCGAAATCTCCGGCGCGCTGGTCGCCATTGCGCTGGTGCTCTCTGCGGTATTCCTGCCGATGGCCTTCTTCGGCGGCTCGACCGGGGTGATTTACCGTCAGTTCTCGGTCACCATTATTTCGGCGATGTTCCTCTCCGTGGTGGTGGCGCTGACCCTGACGCCCGCGCTCTGCGGCTCGATTCTGAGCCACACGACGCCGCACAAAAAGGGCTTCTTCGGCGCGTTTAACCGCTTCTACAGCAGGACCGAGCGCGGTTATCAGAACAAGGTGCTGCGCGCTCTGCGCCGTTCCGGCGGCATGCTGGTCATCTACGCCCTGCTCTGCGGCGCGATGGGCTTCGCCATGCTTAAGCTGCCGGGCAGCTTCCTGCCGACGGAAGACCAGGGCGAAATCATGGTGCAGTACACCCTGCCAGCTGGCGCGACGACGGTACGTACCGCCGAAGTCAGCCGCCAGGTGCGCGAGTGGTTCCTCACCAAAGAGAAAGCCAACACCAACGTGATCTTCACCATTGAAGGCTTCAGCTTCAGCGGCAGCGGCCAGAATGCCGGGATGGCGTTTGTCTCCCTGAAGAACTGGTCAGAGCGTAAAGGCGATGCAAACACAGCTCAGGCCATCGCCCTGCGTGCCACGCAGGAACTGAGCACCATCCGCGATGCGACCATCTTTGCGATGACGCCGCCTGCGGTGGACGGCCTGGGCCAGAGCAACGGTTTTACCTTTGAGCTGATGGCCAGCGGCGGCACCGACCGCGATGCGCTGCTGAAACTGCGTAACCAGCTGATTGGCCAAGCCAACCAGGACAGCTCGCTGCACGCCGTGCGCGCCAACGATCTGCCGCAGATGCCGCAGCTTCAGGTGGATATCGACAACAACAAGGCCGTGTCGCTGGGGCTGTCCCTGAGCGACGTCACCAACACCCTCTCCAGCGCCTGGGGCGGGACCTACGTGAACGACTTTATCGATCGCGGCCGTGTGAAAAAGGTCTACATCCAGGGTGACAGCGACTATCGCGCCGTGCCGTCCGATCTCAACAAATGGTATGTGCGCGGCAGCGACAGCACCATGACCCCGTTCTCCGCCTTCGCCACCACGCGCTGGGAGTATGGCCCGGAAAGCCTGGTGCGCTACAACGGCTCGGCGGCGTATGAGATACAGGGCGAAAACGCCAGCGGCGCGAGCTCCGGCACGGCGATGAGCAAAATGGAGCAGCTGGCAAACAGCCTGCCGTCCGGCAGCACCTGGGCGTGGAGCGGTTTGTCTTTGCAGGAAAAACTGGCAAGCGGTCAGGCGATGAGCCTGTATGCCCTTTCCATTCTCGTGGTGTTCCTGTGCCTGGCGGCGCTGTATGAGAGCTGGTCGGTGCCGATTTCGGTCATCCTGGTGATCCCGCTTGGGGTGCTGGGTGCGGCGCTTGCCGCCTCCCTGCGCGGCCTGAGTAATGACGTCTACTTCCAGGTGGCGCTACTCACCACTATCGGCCTGTCGTCGAAGAACGCCATCCTGATTGTCGAGTTTGCCGAAGCCAAAGTCGCAGAAGGTTACTCCCTGACGCGCGCCGCCCTGCGTGCCGCCCAGACGCGTCTGCGTCCCATCATCATGACGTCGCTGGCGTTTATCGCAGGGGTGACGCCGCTGGCCGTTGCAACCGGCGCAGGTGCCAACAGCCGCGTGGCAATTGGTACCGGCATTATCGGCGGAACGCTGGCCGCGACGCTGCTGGCGATCTTCTTCGTCCCTTTATTCTTTGTACTGGTGAAACGTCTGTTCTCCGGTAAACACGCGAACCGGAGGTCATAATGTTTCGTGTCACTGTTTTAGCGTTAGCCCTGCTGAGCGCAGGGTGTGTGTCGTTAGACCCTACCTATCAACGCCCGGACGCTCCCGTCCCGGCGACCTTGCCCGGCGCGCACGGCGAAGCCACCGCCGTGGTGAGCCAGTGGCAGCAGGTGATGAACGACGCGAGGCTGAAAAGCGTGGTGACGATGGCGCTGAACAGCAACCGCGACGTGCAAAAAGCGATCGCGGATATCGACGCCGCCCGCGCACAGTACGGTGAAACGCGCTCGTCCCTGTTTCCGACGGTGGACGCCGAGCTGAGCCACACCCGCAGCCGCACGCTGGCAAGCGGTGTTGCGACAAGCGACGAAGCCAACAGCGCGGTCTCCACCTTTGAGCTGGATCTGTTTGGTCGCAACCAGAGCCTCTCCCGCGCCGCGCGTGAAACCTGGCTTGCCAGCGAGTTCACCGCGCAGAACACGCGCCTGACGATGGTTAGCGAGCTGACCACGGCCTGGGTGACGCTGGCGGCGGATAACAGCAACCTGGCGCTGGCGAAATCCACAATGGAGAGCGCGGCAAACTCGCTGAAAATTGTGAAGCGCCAGCAGGAAGTGGGCGTCGCGGCGGCTACGGACGTCAGTGAAGCGATGGCGGTTTACCAGCAGGCGCGCGCCAGCGTAGCAAGCTACCGGACGCAGGTAATGCAGGATAAAAATGCCCTCAATCTGCTGGCGGGCGATACAGTGCCGGAGAACCTGCTGCCGGGCACGCTGGAGAGCCTGAGCGATAACGCCATCACGCTGATCCCGGCGGGCGTCAGCTCCAGCGCGCTGCTGCGCCGCCCGGACATTCAGGAAGCGGAACATAACCTGCTGAGCGCCAACGCCAATATCGGCGCGGCGCGCGCCAACTTCTTCCCGACCATTTCACTGACCGCCAGCGCGGGCGTCGGCAGCGACTCGCTCTCCTCCCTGTTCAGCCACGGGATGAAGGTCTGGTCATTCGCGCCGTCCATCACCCTGCCGCTGTTCAGCGGTGGCAACAATCTGGCGCAGCTGCGTTATGCAGAAGCCGAGAAAAAAGGGTTAATTGCGACCTACGAAAAAGCCATCCAAAGCGCGTTTAAAGACGTAGCCGACGCGCTGGCGCGCCGTGAAACGCTCAGCGAGCAGCTTGATGCCCAGCGAGAATACGTGGCGGCCGAGCAAAAAACGTTGGATGTGGCAACGCGCAGCTATAAGGCGGGCGCGGGGGATTATCTGACGGTACTGACCGCGCAGCGGTCGCTGTGGTCGGCGCAGGAATCGCTGATTGCGCTGCAGCAAACCGACCTGGAGAACCGCATCACGCTGTGGCAGTCGCTGGGCGGGGGGATCCAGTAACCTTATCGGTGGGCGATTCTCATGCGCAGAAAAGAGAAAATCATACTTTCGACTGGAATCGCTACACTGAATGTAACGATATATTTCATGGGAAGCCTGTGACGTCTAAAGGGGGTTGTTGATGAAAGCTGCGCACCTGGTCTGCCTGCTGGTTTGTCTGCTGTTCGCCGCGTTTGTCCATGCTCAGGAAAAAGAGGATCCGGCGAAAGAGGCGCAGATTAAGCAACAGGTCCTGAAAGATATTAAGAAAACCTGTACGCCTCAGAAAAAGCAGAGCGATAAGGCCTGGCAGGAGATGATTTTGTCGTCCGAGGCCAATCAGCTTCTGATCAAAAACGCCATCACCGCCGTGAAGCGCGACAACCTGGACGCCTACTGGGCTGCGGTTGGTCAGGTGGATTGTCTGGAAGATTATTGAGTTCTCGCCGGGTGGCGCTGCGCTTACCCGGCCTGGAAAATGTTTTAACGCTTCCGCACGTCCGGAATGATGAGATCCCCGCGCAGAACATAGGACCCGAGCATCTGCGTTTTCTCCGTCAGCCAGCTTACGATACGCGCCGCCATGGCATCCATTGAATATTCAATCGCCGGGATCACCGGAATCCCCGGCAGGTGCAGCGATCCGGCTAGGCTAAAGACCATAATGTCGTCCGGTACGGATTTATTAAACGCCTGCAGCTGCGGGATCACCCGCTGGGCTTCCTGCTCATCCGCCACCAGCAGCGCGTTGAAGTTCAGCGTGGACGCATTGTTGAGTAATTCCTGAAGCGCAACGGACGAGGAGGTTGCGTCCATAAAGACGAGGTTGCGATTAAAGGGCAGGAAATTTTTCTCCAGCGCGTGCTTATAGCCAAGCAGCACCTGGTCGGCAAACCCGCTGCCGTGCGGGTGGATCAGCGCAATCTGGCGACGCCCCTGGCTGGTCAGATAGTTACAGGCGGTTTCGGCGGCAAAGGCGTGATCGAACTGAATGCTGTTGGAGTAATCAGCCTCCATGCAGTCCACCAGAATGACGTTTTCCATATCCACGTCCAGCGGGAAACGGGCGCCAATCACCAGAATGTCGTCACACAGGCCACAGGAGAGTTCTTCAAGAGCATTCATCACTTCCGCTTTGCTATGGGCGAAGCGCAGCAGCAGGTGTTTTTGATGCTGGCTGAGCTGTTTTTCCAGCGCGTAAAGATAACCGGTGGTCTGGTTAATGTTTTCCTGCGCGCAAATCACCCCAATGCAGCCCGTCGACTGGCTCAGCAGCGACTGGGCAATCACGTTAGGCCGGTAGTTCAGCTCATCCACCGCCTTCAGCACGGCCTGACGGCTGGCTTCCTTAACGCCACGTGACCCACTCAACACTCGCGATACCGTGGCTTTAGACACCCCGGCCAGACGTGATACATCATTGATTGTCGACATCTCTTTCCCCTGGCAGGCTAACCTCGCGCCTGCAAATTCCATAACCGCTACGGCTCACATTATAGCCAGAACGGAGTATATCCGTTTCCGTTTTTCATGGAAACCGATTTTCCGTTTCCACTCAAAATGATGTCAAAACAGCCAAATTATGTGACCCACATCCGGTTAATTAGCCTCATAAGCATTGGATCTTGATGGTTATCACAGTTCTGCTTTTTATAAATGGAAACCGGTTTCCGTATCATGTCCAATCATTCTCGCAATAACTATTTACATTTAGAGGATGGTTGTCGATGTTCAAGATTATGCTGTGTTGTTCTGCCGGGATGTCCACCAGCCTGCTGGTTAGCAAAATGGTCGATGTCGCGAAAGAACGTGGTTTGCCGGTGAAGATTGATGCGTACGGTGTTTCCGAATTTGATACGCAGTTTCCGCAATACCAGGTGGTACTTCTCGGACCGCAAGTGAAATACATGTTACAGACACTCTCAGACAAGGCGGCTACGAAAGGCATTCCGGTGCAGCCCATCGACATGATGGACTACGGCATGCAGCGTGGCGATAAAGTACTGGACTATGCTCTGTCGCTCATCGAAGCGGCACACTAAAAGGTGTTCACATGAGTTCGTTATATCAATCCATGGTCGCGGTGATTGAGCAGTCAATTACCCCGCTGGCCGCAAAGCTGGGTCAGCAAAAGTATGTGATTGCCATCCGCGACGGCTTTACCGCCGCGCTACCGTTTATGATCATCGGCTCGTTTATGCTGGTGTTCATCTTCCCGCCGTTCTCGGCGGATACCACCAACAGCTTCGCCCGCGGCTGGCTGGATTTCTCCCAGACCTACCGCGAACAACTGATGCTGCCGTTTAACCTCAGCATGGGTGTGATGACCTTCTTCATTTCGGTGGGGATTGGGGCGAGCCTGGGGCGTCAGTTTAACCTCGACCCAGTGATGTCCGGCCTGCTGGCCTTTATGGCCTTCCTGCTGGTCGCCGCGCCGTATGCCGACGGTAAAATCTCGACCCAGTATCTCTCCGGTCAGGGCATCTTTACCGCGCTTATCACCGCGATTTACGCCACACGTGTCTATGCGTGGCTGAAGCAGAACAACGTGACCATCCGCCTGCCGAAGGAAGTGCCCACCGGCGTGGCGCGTTCGTTTGAGATCCTGATCCCGGTGATGGTGGTAATCGGTACGCTGCACCCGCTGAACCTGTTCATTGAAGCGCAGACCGGAATGATCATCCCGCAGGCGATCATGCACCTGCTGGAGCCGCTGGTATCCGCATCCGACTCCCTGCCCGCGATACTGCTCTCCGTGCTGCTGTGCCAGATCTTCTGGTTTGCCGGTATTCACGGCTCGCTGATTGTCACCGGCATCATGAACCCATTCTGGATGGCGAACCTCTCCGCAAACCAGGCGGCGCTCGCCGCAGGCGCGGCGCTGCCGCACGTTTACCTGCAGGGCTTCTGGGATCACTACCTGCTGATTGGTGGCGTAGGCTCCACGCTGCCGCTGGCGTTCCTGCTGCTGCGCAGCCGCGCCACGCACCTGCGCACCATCGGCAAAATGGGCATTGTGCCGAGCTTCTTTAACATCAATGAGCCGATTCTGTTCGGTGCGCCGATCATCATGAACCCGATGCTGTTTATCCCGTTCGTGTTTGTTCCGCTGGTCAATGCCTGCCTGGCGTACGGCGCAACGAAGCTCGGCTGGCTGGCTCAGGTGGTGTCATTAACCCCGTGGACCACCCCCGCGCCGATTGGTGCCTCATGGGCGGCAAACTGGGCGCTCAGTCCGGTGATAATGTGCCTGGTCTGTATGGTGATGTCCGCGCTGATGTACCTGCCGTTCCTGCGCGCCTATGAGCGTACGCTGATGAAAAACGAAGAGCAGAAAGCCCAGGCAACCGTCGGTACCGCTGAAGCCGCAAGCAATTAAGTCAAAGAGGAAAGGACATGAAATACGCATTTCCCGATAACTTCTGGTGGGGCAGCGCAAGCTCCGCTCTCCAGACCGAAGGGGCAAGAGAGGGGGAAACCACATGGGATTACTGGTTTGCCCGCGAGCCGAACCGTTTTCACAACGGCGTGGGGCCGCAGCACACCTCCACGTTTTATCAAAACTGGAAAACGGACATTCAGCTGTTAAAGCAGCTGAACCACAACAGCTTTCGCACCTCGATTAGCTGGGCGCGCCTGATCCCCGACGGTATCGGTGAAGTGAACCCGGAAGCGGTCGATTTTTACAATCAGGTCATTGATGAGCTGAATGAACAGGGCATCACGCCGTTTATCACCCTGTTCCATTTCGACATGCCGATGGCGATGCAAGAGATCGGCGGCTGGGAAAACCGTGACGTGGTGGACGCTTACGCCCGCTATGCGCAGATCTGCTTCGAGCTGTTTGGCGACCGCGTGCTGCACTGGTTTACCTTCAACGAGCCCATCGTCCCGGTGGAGGGCGGTTATCTGTACGACTTCCACTATCCCAACGTGGTGGATTTCCGCCGGGCCGCCACCGTGGCGTATCACACCGTGCTGGCCCACGCGAAGGCCGTTCAGGCTTACCGCGCCGGACATTACGCGGGTGAGATCGGCATCGTGCTGAACCTGACGCCGTCCTACCCGCGCTCGCAGAACCCGGCGGACGTGAAGGCGGCGCACATCGCGGACCTGATGTTTAACCGCAGCTTCCTTGACCCGGTACTGCGCGGGGAGTATCCGGCCGACCTGGTGGCATTGCTGAAATCCTACGATCAGTTGCCCGCCTGCAGGCCGGAAGACAGCGCGTTGATTGCGGAAGGAAAAATCGACCTGCTCGGCGTGAACTACTATCAGCCGCGTCGCGTGAAGTGTCGCGACAGCGCGGTGAACCCGCAGGCGCCGTTTATGCCGGAGTGGTTCTTTGATAACTACGAGATGCCGGGCCGCAAGATGAATCCGTACCGCGGCTGGGAAATCTACGCGCCGGGTATTTACGATATTCTGGTTAACCTGCGCGACAATTACGGCAACCCTCGCTGCTTTATTTCTGAAAACGGCATGGGCGTCGAAAATGAACAGCGCTTTATTGAAAATGGCCAGATTAACGATCACTACCGCATCGAGTTTATTTCTGAGCATTTAACGTGGCTGCATAAAGGGATTAGCGAAGGGTGCAATTGCCTTGGCTACCATATGTGGACGTTTATTGATAACTGGTCGTGGTGCAATGCCTATAAAAACCGCTACGGATTTATCCAGCTTGATTTAGAGACGCAGCAGCGCACCATTAAGAAAAGCGGAGAGTGGTTTGCCGCCACCGCCTTAAATAATAGTTTTGAAAAAGAGTAATAATGATGATCGCACTAGAAGAAGCCGTAATGGAAATTATCGTCAACGCCGGACAGTCCCGCAGCCTGTGCTTTGAAGCGCTGCACGCAGCGCGTCAGGGCAACTTTGACGAGGCCAAAAGCCTGCTGCACGAAGCCGACGGCTACGCGCGCCAGGCGCACAAGATGCAGACCAAACTGATCGAGCAGGATGCGGGCGAAGGCCGCCAGCCGATGACGTTAATCATGGTGCACGCGCAGGATCATTTAATGAATTCCTTATTAGCGCGTGAACTGTCTGAAGAAATTATTCATTTATATCAGAGATAGTCTATGGCGAAATAAAGTTAATGTAATACCTCTGTACCCTAAATAGAGATCCACTTGTTCTGATGATAGCGACATACTCTGTCAGATCGGAGCGGGATGGTTATTGTCTGAATAAAATTAAACTATATTGAGATAACCATGAATACAATTAAAAAACTTCCATTAACCATGGCGGTTATCGCCGCGCTTTGCCCAATTTCCGTACTCGCACAAGAATTTACCCAGGAGCAAATCGACGCCATTGTGGCGAAAGCGGTAGATAAAGCTCTGGCCGAGCGTCAGGCCAAAATGGATGCGGCGGTTGCGAAAAAAGCGGACGTGGTGACCGAGCCGCAAAGCGCGGCACAATCCCCGGATATGGCGATCCCGTTCGGCATTAAATTTACCGGCTACGCCCGCTACGGCGCGCACTTCCAGGCCGCCGATCAGAAATACGTGGCGGTGGACGGCTCCTACAACGGCGCGTCCGCGATTGGTCGTCTGGGTAACGAAGGTAACGGCGGGGAATTCCAGCTCTCCAAGGCCTTCAAAGGGGACAACGGCGCCATCTGGGACATCAACGTGATGATCGACCACTGGGGCGACGAGGTTAACCTGAAAAAAGCCTACGCGGGGGTGACCAACATTATGGCCTCCAACCCAAATGCCTACTTCTGGGCCGGTCGTGACTTCCACCAGCGTCCGCAGCAGGGCATCAACGATTACTTCTGGATGAACCACGACGGCCAGGGCGCAGGGGTGAAGAACTTCGACATCGGCGGCGTGCAGTTTGACGTGGCTGCCGTGGCGGCAGTCGAATCCTGTAGTCCGGAAGTGATGGAAGACGAAGCAAACCCGTCGCGCATCACCTGTACCGGCGGTTCCGGCACGGGCGACAAGGGCAACTACGCCGCGACCTCCAAAATCCACGGCATGAAGCTCGGCCCGATCGACATGGAGCTGTACGCCAACTATGGCTTTGATTCGAAAGCGGTTGAAAGCGACGAACGCCTGAACGCCTGGCAGGGCGGCGTGGTGCTGAGCCACACCAACGACAGCGGCGTGAACAAGGTGATCGCCCGCTACTCCGATAACGCGGACAACAGCGTGTTCAACAAAACCGAAGATCTGACCACGGTCTACGCCAGCTTCGAAGGGCTGTATAAATTCACCCAGGCCACGCAGGTGGAGTACATCCTCGCCTTCCACGACTACGACAACAGCCACGATAAGACCGACAACCGCAAGAACTACAACGCCATCGTGCGCCCGATGCACTGGTGGAACGACGTTCACTCTACCTGGCTGGAAGCAGGCTGGCAGCACGTTGACTTCGACAACGGCGGCGACAACAAGGGCTGGAAGCTGACCCTGTCGCAGAACATGTCTATCGCCATGGGGCCTGAGTTCCGTCCGATGCTGCGCTTCTACGTCACCGGCGGCAAGGTGGATAATGAACGCACCGCGCGCGTGAACAATACCAAAGACGAGACGCTCGACGACTTCAACGTCGGCGCGATGTGGGAGGCGTGGTTCTAAGGTCAACAACATGCCGGGTGGCGCTACGCTTACCCGGCCTACGGTTTTCCCCCTCTCCCCGTGGGAGAGGGCCGAGGTGAGGGCATCAGGCCGCACACAACCATGCTATGCTGTTGGCCAATTAACGACAACATAGCAGGGGAGAAAATGGGTTCCACACGCAAAGGGATGCTGAACGTCCTGATCGCCGCCGTTTTATGGGGCAGTTCCGGAGTTTGCGCGCAGTACATCATGGAGAAAAGCCACATTTCTTCGCCTTACCTGACCATGGTTCGCCTGCTGTTTACCGGCGTGATCCTGCTGACGCTCTCCTTCGTTCACGGCGACAAGATTTTCTCGATCATCAAGCATCGTAAAGACGCGCTCAGTCTGCTGTTTTTCTCGCTGGTCGGCGCGCTCACCGTGCAGCTCACCTTCCTGCTGACGATTGAAAAATCCAACGCCGCTACGGCGACCGTGCTCCAGTTTCTGTCGCCGACCATCATTGTGGCGTGGTTCGCCCTGGCGCGGAAAACGCGTCCCGGCGTGTTTGTCCTGTCAGCGATTTTTACGTCGTTGATCGGCACCTTCCTGCTGGTGACACACGGCGACCCAACCTCGCTCTCCATCTCCCCTGCCGCGCTGTTCTTCGGCATCGCCTCGGCGTTTGCCGCCGCGTTTTACACAACCTATCCGTCAGCGCTGATTGCCCGCTACGGCACGCTGCCGATTGTCGGCTGGAGCATGTTGATTGCCGGGTTAATGCTGACGCCGTTCTACGCCGGGCGCGGCACCACTTTCGTGATTGACGGCGGCCTGCTGCTGGCGTTTTTCTACCTGGTGGTGATCGGCACGGCGCTGACGTTCAGCCTGTACCTGAAGGGCGCGCAGATGATCGGCGGGCCGAAGGCGAGCATTCTGAGCTGCGCCGAGCCGCTGAGCAGCGCGTTGCTGTCGGTGGTGTTGCTTGGCGTGGCGTTTACGCTGCCGGACTGGCTGGGGACGCTGCTGATTGTGTCGTCGGTGGTGCTGATTTCGATGGATTCGCGTAGAAGGGTTAAGGCATCGGCGTAGCCTGATGCCCTCACCCCAACCCTCTCCCACGGGAGAGGGAGAAAAACACTACTTCGCCTTAACCTTTCCCGCCACCAGCAGCGCGGTCAGCAGCATCAGCGTGCCGGAAATCACCAGCGGCGACGTCAGCCCCAGATGGTCGAGCGCCACGCCGCCAATGGCCGCACCGCAGGTGTTCGCCAGCTGGATCACCGCCACCTGAATCGACCCGGCTTTTTCCGCCTGATCGGCAAGCGTTCGGGTGATCCACGTCGACCAGCCCACCGGCACCAGCGCAAAGGCAAAGCCCCAGATAATCGCAATCGCCGAGGCAACCCACTTGTCGCTACCCCACAGAATCAGCACCGTGGCACTCACCGCCAGCAGCAACGGCGCACCCGCCAGCGCCACCTTCAGGGAGCGCTTCAGGAACTGGGACGACAGCGACGTGCCGATAAAGCTGGCGATACCGAAGCTCAGCAGCACCAGCGTCAGGCCGTCCACGTCAAAGCCCGCCATGGTCATAAACACCGGGCGGATGTAGGTGAAAAAGGCAAACTGCCCGGCAAAGGCCATAAAGATGGCGGTCATCCCCGCCAGCACGCCCGGACGCTTGAGCAGCGCGAACATGTTCTGTTTGTGGTGCGCCGCTTCGCCCGGCAGGGACGGCAGCGCCTTCCACACCCAGATAATGCAGAGCACACCCATCACTGCCGCCGCGTTAAAGACGTTACGCCAGCCGATAATCCCACCAAGGAAGCTGCCTAGCGGCGCGGCAATCACCAGCGCAATAGAGACCGCGCCGAAGATAACGGACAGCGCTTTTGGCACGGTGCGCGCGGGCACCAGGCGCATGGTAAGCGAGGCCGACATCGCCCAGAAGCCGCCTAATCCCAGCCCCAAACAGGCGCGACCGAGCAGCAGCAGAGTGAAGCTTTCCGCGAAAGAGACCAGCAGGCAGGAGAGCGTCAGCAGCACGCTGAACAGAATGACCACTTTGCGGCGATCAATCGCGCCAATCACCTGAGTGATAAACAGGCTGGCGAACATCGCCACAAAGGCGGTGACGGTAACGGACTGCCCCGCCACGCCTTCGGAAATGCCCAGATCCTGCGCCATCGGCGTCAGCAGGCTCACCGGTAGAAACTCAACGGTAATCAGGCAGGCGACGCAGAACGCCACGGAGAAAACCGCCGACCAGTTGGGGCGCGACACCTCTTTGGTCTGCGGTCTGGTTGTGGGCTGGATATGTTCTGTCATGGCGTCACCTGAAGATAAAAACGTGCGGAAAAGTCGCGCAGTTTATCATCAAAAGTGTGACGAATTTAACGTTTAGACAACTTTTGTCGTTTTTAATGATTCGGAAGGCAGATCGGCGGTGACTGATACCTTTTCAGCATAACGAAAATGAAAATTCAGTAACCACAATTGAGGTGAAACAATCATAGCGTCTGAAAAGGAGAAACTATGAAAACACGTACTTTATCTCAAAATCTTACCGTCAGTGCCGTCGGCTACGGTGCCATGGGTCTGAGTGAATTTTATGGCCAGACTGATGACAAAGGCTCACTGCAGGTATTGCATAACCTCATCGATCTGAACGTGACGTTTATTGATACCGCAAATTTATATGGCCGTGGCCATAATGAAAGGCTAATCGGTCACTTTCTTGCCGGGCTGGATAAAAACACGCGCGACCAGTTCAAAATTGCCACGAAGTGCGGCATCGATCGCTCTCCTGACGAGTCCTACGCCCGCACCATCAACAATACGCCGGACTATATCATCCGCTGCTGTAACGAATCCCTTAAGCGGCTTGGCGTGGAGCGAATCGACCTCTTTTATCTTCACAGAGTGAGTAACGCAACCCCGATCGAAGAGAGTATGGATTGTCTGCGCACCCTTGTTAAAGAGGGCAAGATCAACCACATCGGCCTTTGCGAAGTGTCGGCTTCAACGCTGCAACGGGCTCATGCGGTGCATCCGGTCACCGCATTGCAAACAGAATATTCTCTGTGGACACGAGACATCGAGGAAAACATTTTGCCGGTCGTGAAAGCGCTAGGTATCGGCCTGGTGCCCTACTCACCTCTTGGCAGAGGCTTCCTGACGGGAAAATACCTGAACAACAACGATTTTGCAGAAGGTGATTTCCGCAAGAATAACGAACGATTTGTTCAGTCCAGCCTCGATCATAATCGCCAGTTGCTCGATATCATTACCCCGCTGGCGGCAAAATACGGCTGTACCGCAGGTCAGATTGCGCTTGCCTGGCTGTTAGCACAATACGATCGGCTGGTTCCCATTCCGGGTACTAAGCACGTTAGCTATCTGGCCGAGAACGCGCGCGCTGCCGATATTGTGCTTGAGAAGAGCGATATCGAATCGTTGAACAACCTTCATCGCCGGGTAGCGATTAAAGGCGATCGTTATTCTGCCGAGGGTATGAAGGGCGTGAATGCCTGATACAGCATCTTGAAAATAAAAAACCGGGTTTCCCCGGTTTTTTTATATCCACAGATACGCCGTTAGCGATAAACGCTCAACGCGACGCCTTCCCCGCCGCCAACGCACAGTGCGGCAACGCCACGCCTGGCATCATTACGGATCAGGGAATGAACCAGCGTCACCAAAATTCGGCAGCCGGATGCACCTATCGCATGCCCAAGCGCGATTGCCCCGCCGTATGGATTGATACGATCCGGGGAAATTCCGGCCTGCTGAATCACGGCCAGCGCCTGGGCGGCAAACGCTTCGTTGGATTCGAGATGATCGACATCCTCAGGCTTCCATCCCGAGCGGGAAAGACAGTCGGCAATGGCCTGAATCGGGGCTGCACCCATTAATGCCGGCTGGATACCGGAATTGGAAAATACGCCCAGCGATGCCAGAACCGGCAAACTACGTGCTTCGGCAGTCTCACGCGTACAAAGCAGGACCGCCGCGGCACCGTCATTCAACGATGAAGCATTTCCCGCCGTCACCGTACCCTCTTTTCGGAAGACAGGCTTCAGTTTCGTCAATTTTTCGATACTGGTTGCACGGGGTCCTTCATCCCTCTCCACGCTGATCGTTTCACCTTTTCGCGTCTGCCATTCAACCGGGACAATTTCACGCTCAAAAATGCCACGCGCCTGCGCTTCAAGCGCATTGTGGTGAGAGACAAGGGCATATTCATCCTGCATTTCGCGGCTGATACCAAACTCCGTCGCAACATTCTCTGCAGTGATACCCATGTGATAATCGTTGAAGGCATCCCAGAGCCCGTCAGAAACCAGGCTATCTTTGAGAGTAATATCACCCAGCCGCGTTCCGCTACGCGACGTCGTGGCGATATGCGGCGCGTTGGACATACTCTCCTGACCACCGGCGATAACAAACTCAGCCTCACCCGTCTGCAGCGCCTGCATGCCAAGATGGACCGCCTTAAGCCCGGACCCGCACACTTTGTTTACCGTCAGACATTGCGTATCTACGGGCAATCCAGCATTCAGTGCCGACTGTCGGGCCGGGTTCTGGCCGCACCCCGCAGTAAGAACCTGTCCCATAATGACCTGAGAGATATCACTGGCTTCTACGCCAGATTCTTTCAGGAGCGCCTGAATGACGCGGCTTCCCAGATCAGAGGCTGAATGCTCCGCAAGCGCGCCCTGAAATGCGCCCGTCGCCGTGCGGCGGGCTGCAATAATAACAATCTCGCTCATGCGTCACTTCCCTTCAGTCCTGGCAAAGTATGGCCCGTCGCGGCCATTGCCGCGCGGTATGCAGTAAGACCATTCATGCAGGCGGGAACGCCAGCATATACCGCCATCTGTATTACAATTTCAAGCAGCTCTTCCGGCGTCACGCCGGTATTGAGCGCGCCTCGCATATGCAGTTCTAGCTGCGGCATGGCATTACCCAGCGTCACAAGCGAGGCGACGGTCAACATTTCGCGCGTTTTGAGATTCAGTCCCGGACGACCCACCACATCCCCGAACGCATAGTCGGTAATCAGGGCGGGCAGCCCCGGGTCGAGCTCGCTCAGGCGGCGGGTGACTTTATCCGCGAGCCCCGCTTCAAGACGGTCCATAATCTCTCTGCCATAGCGCGTGCGGTCATTAATTTGACTCATAAGATTTCTCCATACGGGATTGTTTTGCGGTCAACGTTGCCGGAATAACCGCGACAAGCAGAACGGACAGACCGATGGCCGTACCGGCGACGATATACAGGAGCGGCATTGAAAATGATGAAACCATCCAGGCACCGACTGACGCACCGATACCAATCGCGGTATTGAAAAATGAAACGTAGATTGCGGAGGCCGGGAAGGCTTTATCCTCTGCCATACGTAAAACCCACGTCTGGAAACCGACAAATATTCCTGATACGGCGACACCCCAGACAACCATACTGGTAAATATCAACGCAGCAGAGAGCGAGGAACCAGACAGGCCCAGGAACAGCAGCACTGCACAGATCAGCAGTACAGACAAAGAGACCGTCAGCTTGAGATACTTATCAATCAACACGCCGGTCAGGAAATTACCTGCCAGACCCGCGATGCCGTAAACAAAAAGCACAGCAGGAATAATGGTGGTGGACAGTAAACTCTGCGTGTGTAGCCAGGGTTCAATGTACGTAAAGGCAGCAAAGTGAGCCGTCACAGCCAGCAAGGTTGCTGAGTAAATTTTCCATAATGTTGACGATTTCAGCACGCCTTTAAGCGCATCCAGCCCGAGCGCACTTTTGCTGGTAATCCTGGGAACAAGAACGCTAATACCCACAAAGGCAATTACGCTCAGCGCGGCCATCAGCCAAAATGCCTGCCGCCAGCCGAAGTGAATACCAATATAGTTGGATACCGGTACGCCAAAAACGCTTGCTGCGGAAACACCACCAAATACGATTGACGTCGCCGCCCCTATATATCTGGCAGGGACCATAGCCACCGCCGTTGCGCCGATCATCGCCCAGAATGCGCCGTGAGCGAGCGCACCCAGTACGCGGGCGCTAAGCAGCATGCTATAGACGTTTACCGTCGCAGCCATAACGTTAGAGACCAGAAGTACCACGGTAAGCACAAGTAAAAGCCGCTTCTTGGCCACATTCCCTAAAAAGACGGAGGCAAACAGCGCACTCAACGCCCCCACCCAGGCATAAAGCGACACGGTCATGCCCACCGCAGATTCCGAAGACTGTAGCCCCTCTGCGATTGGCGTTAATAATCCGACTGGCGCCAGTTCGGTGGTGACAATAGTAAAGGTTGAAATAGCCAGAATGAATAAAGCAAGCCATGACCTTAACGTCATATTCTGCGGAGTGAGTTCTGAAGTCATACTACTTACCTCAATAAGGATTTAAATAATGTGCCAATTTTTTTCAGTTGCATATCTGGTAAGCGCGGAATGCTCTCCCACACAGACGGGATGGCCAGTGGCTTCCAGCATTGGAATATCCGAAAGATCGTCGCCGTAGGCATAACAATCCACGGGGTTAATCTCTTTATCATCGCAAAAGGCGATAAGCGCGTCTTTTTTACCTGTTCCAATTGTTTGAGGCAGGCCGATTTCACCCGTCAACTCACCTTCGTCATTTATTATCACCGGCGCACAGAGTACTTCCGTTACTCCAAGATATTTTGCAATGGGTGAAAGAATCGGAAGCATAGAGCCCGATATAAATACGGTATACATGTTCTGGTTCTGATGTTTTTTAAGGGCTGAAACAGCACTCTCAATAAAAAACTCGCTTTCCAGCTTACGCCTGAACCACTTCTCACCCATTTCTTCCAGATAACGACAAGACACACCTTTAAACTGACGATAATAATCTCTGTTCAGGGCTTCCCTTGGCACGCCGTTTTTCACGTCGGTGCGAAAACGAGACATATAGCGTTGAAGACGATCGTTTTGATTATTTTCCCTGCACCAGAAATCATAGAAATCAAACATGCTTTTAATATTTATAAGCGTTTCATCAACATCAAAAAAAGCGGCATGTTTACGCAAACTTTATTCCTCGTAGTTTTTTCTTCGACTCTTAACCGGAAAATCTCTATCCGTACCAGACACGCCTGCATCCGCCCAGCGAGAAGGCGCAATTTCAGAAACCACCACGGAAATTTTATCCAGCGGCGCACCCGTGTTTTTGTGAACGGCAAATGTAATATCTTCCTGGAGTCTTATGATTTGATTTTCATCTTTCGCAGGCCAGGTCATAACATGAACAAATGGCATATTTTTCTCACTCTATAGTTGTAAATTCATCGAAGGAACGGCCTTTGAGTTTTAAATGGGCATGGATATCGCCTCCAAGACCATAAAAGCCAATTGCCCCGCCGTAGCTCTGACGCGAGCTCATATAAAGTACGACTACGTTAATAATTCTGTTTCCTTTCCTCGCCGGAGCCGGGAAAGGATCGGTTAACTCAGCCCAATATTCGGCATTACCTTCGCTATCGGTTATAAATACGTTGGGTATTCCCAGCGGACCTGGCCTGCTCGGATCCTCCGAGGCTAGATCGTTTTCCCTGAGACTCATCACGGTGTAAACGCTATCCGGAACAAGGCTCCGGAACGAAAACGTGAACCGGGCTCGTTTCTTATCTTCGGACAATGTGACCTCAAAGGAGCCCTCTGCCTCGAGCCAGGCAGCGAGGGTCACTGGCTCGATCTCTCGCTTTCCATCGCTGCTGCGATAATCCGCGATATAGCCTTCATGAAGTGGCAGGCCAGGCCTTATTTCATTATTGGCCTGTGGCCGCTGTTCTGGTGCGAAAATCATCCGATAGTTGTTCATCGGAATGGGTAAAGGAAGAGTATGAAGAATGATGTCCTTCAACGCGTCCTGAGGCATCTTTTCCAGATCGCACAGAATGTTATAGGGTGCGACTTCCCCAAATGCCGGAAGCGGGCTGTCCGGAGAGACAATGACGCTTCGCCACTGCAGTCCGTTATCCCCTGGCACCATGCCCACCACGACAAAATTACCCTTCCCGTCCATGACCTCCGCAGGGGGGTAAAGCGGCCCCTGCGTGGTCGCAGCCAGACGGTATTTCTGGCTACGTAATTCAGGCATGCGTTACCCCCTGAGTCACCCCTTGCTGCTCAACAATGGTCGCCTGCATGGCAACCTCAGCCAGAGATTTCTCTTTCTCTGTAATCAGGGCTGAAGGATAAACGGTGAACGAGACATCCATTGTCGCGCAAAGCGTTTGGTGCTGAGTGACGCGAACCTGAGCCTTGAAACGCCCCCGGCGGTCGTTAATATCTTTTTCAAGAAATTCAAAGTGGACCAGCGCCGGTAAAGGGAACAGGAAACTGGCGAAATTGATTGCCATGCTATTAATGACGTAATAGCGTCCACTTTCCTGCTGGTAAATAAATTCTTCGGTGACACCGATAAAGGCCTGTCGGCTGGCTTCAACCAGGAGCATTCCCTGAATATGCTGCCCCGTCTGATGATCCGCCATCAATTCGCAACGCTCATCAATTAACAGCGGCATCGCATAAAGATCGTGGTTATGCTCAGCTTGTTCCGCAGGTCCTATAAGTACATTCTGTTCCAGTCTTTTATGGCAATAAGCATTTTTTTTGTCGCTAACCAGTTTTTCCAGAGAGCACATTTTTAACTTATTACCATGAATCGCATTTCTTGCCTGGTTTGAAATTACCTTTCCGGCAAAATCCTTGCGCACGCCCTGCCCAACAATAATTTCATGTTCTTTATCAATGATATTCGCAGGTATTTGAGTCAATAATTCTAGCTGAGATATAGTCAGTACATCTTTACCATTGGCAAATTCATTAAATTTATCGCCAACAACTACCAACTTTTTACAGTTCATTCATTGTCCCTCAACAACAGCAAGCACGATAGATACGTGTATAAAGGCCGTCATTACCGCCAGTAATAAAGTTATCGCCGGCCTGTTGAATGATTTCCTGATAACGCGCATTGGTAAATGCTTCTTTATATGCTGCTTTATCGCCGTTGAATGAGGAGATAAACATTACACCCGGAACGCCGCTGATCAGTGAATGAAATGCTTCGAAACTTTCAATCTTATCTTTGTTATCTCTTACAACATTAAAAATGGTTTCATCGCGCCACTGACGGTACTGCTGATAGTTATGCGCAGGCACTTCGACGTGTCGGAGTTGAATATAATTTGATTGTGGCAAGCTATTTTTATTATCAATTGGGGATTCAACAAACTTAAGCAGTTCGCGACGGATATCGGCAGAAAGAACTTCAGAGAAACGATGGAACATGGATTCCATTTCACTTTCAACCCATGCAATTTCTTTAATATCGTTGAATGCGCGTAATTCCAGCAATTCATTAACGCCGTTTTCTTCACAGGTATAGTAGCGAACGTTTTCATTGCTTTTTAAGGAAGTAAATTCTTTTTCAGAAAAAGTGTTTTTTAATGGGAAGCGTGATAACAGTACATATTTAGACGACATAATTACTCCGAGTATTGATTAAGTGAGGATTCGGATAGAAATTTATCAATACAGGAAACTATTGGAATTGTTAAATTTGTAATATATTTTTTGTATTACTGTTAAAACGGGTTTTGCTGCCAGCATTTAGCGTGTAATATCGAAATGGAAAAAAGACGAAATACCTTTTCGCATTTAGGACCCACGTATGGCTACAGCAGAACATTTAATCAGCAATAACCTGCCCAGTATCAAACAATTACAATGCTTTCTCGCTGTTGCACATGAACTGAACTTTCGTAAGGCTGCCGAACGTCTGCGCATGACTCAACCTCCTCTGACGCGTCAGATAAAATGCCTTGAAGCGGTGTTGAAACGTCAGTTGTTCAGTCGCAGCACGCATGACGTTAGCCTCACTGAAGCAGGCCGAGCGCTGGTCGTTCAGGCAGAAAAAATACTCAAAGACATCAGCAGCTTAAAAGAAGATCCTCACTCTTCAGAAACGAGTCTGCGCATCGGTCTCACGCGCACGCTTAATTTTGAATATATTGAACCTGTAAATACCCAGCTTCAAAAAATGAACGTCGGAGATGACGTTGAAACGCCCGACCTGACGTCAGCACAGCTGCTGCAAAGCTTGTCTAAAAATATGCTGGATCTGGTGCTGACCGGGGAAAAAGGAACGGGTCATGAAGACATTGTTCAATACCGCTGGGTCTGCCAGGAACCGTTGCTCATCGCAATGCCTTCTTTACATCCTGCCAGTCTGAAAGAGAAAGTCTCGCTGGAAGACATTAGCGATCTTCCACTTTTTTGGTTTTCGAGAAGCGCTAATCCGTCATTCTATGATAAATGCGAAAGCTACTTTGACACGCTGAAAACGCCGCTGAAGCGTATTAAAGAGCCGGATGATTCCCTCGTGATGCTAAGCCGTATCGCAAGAGGGAAAGGGTTTGCGCTACTGCCTCAGTCAAAATGCACCTTCAATCAGGAGGGGCTATGCTATCGCGAACTAACGGACGATGAGGCAAAGAGATTAAATATTGATATCTATGCCGCAACCCGCCTCAATGAAAACAGAGAGGAGATCCTGAACGCTCAGAATATCTTGTGCGGGAAAAAGGCTTAATGCAGATAAAACACACCTTCTTCCGGCAGAAATAGCTGGTTATAGCGCAGCTGGAAGACGTTCAGCTCCTGCGGATCGGGCTCCATTTCGCGCATAAAGCCAAGTGCCAGACGAATTTGCGCGTCGGTAATGGGTGCGGCAAGGCGGGCTTTACGCAGCATACGGTGCCAGGTATGCAGATTCTCTTCGCTACCGTCGACAATACAGACCTGCCAGATGAGCAGCACCTGCGCGGCGTTTTGCAGATGCGCCTCGTCAGGCCGCTCAAGGTAGCGGATAAATTCATTGCCCGGTGTTTTACCGAACTGGTCAATCATCGACTCGATCGGCATCGGGGTAATCCCCAGCCGTTCGCTTAAACGTTTGATGGCGCGGCGGGAATCTGAGGTCAGGACGCGAAATCCCACCACAAACACCACGGCAAGCGTTGCCAGCATTATCCAGACCATGCGTTCTCCTTAGACTAGCCGCTCATCATAGCGGGAAACGCAGCGTGTCGACAGCGGGCATAAACATAATAGTGAATGGAAAACAGGTGGAAAATCGGCATGAAAGCGGATCTGCGCGCGCCTGATCTTAACCTTTTGAAAATGCTTGATGAGCGCAGCGCCGTAGACGCAATCCTCAAAACCTGTAATACGTATTAAACAGGTTAATTTCCTAAAATATCGTGCTGCCGTAATTTAGACTCTGACATATCTTAACCTTTTTTTTTGTATGGTTATAATCATCCCCTTACAATACTTTTTAGATATCAATAAGACAGGGATAGAATGAATACGACGCATGGATGCAATTTTTGTCGACGTATGGGTATGCCATTACTACCGATACGCCCAGCAGTCATGGCAAAGGGAGATGACTTACCTTCTCTCCCCAGTGATTTTTCACCTTCCATACAACCAGAAGGCGAAACAGACTATACCGCGCGACTATTACGAAAGGGATTTTTGTATATTTGGTCCGAGCAATGCCGTTACTGGTTAAACTACTTTGTGACTGATGATGGCTATTTTTATCCCCTTCCGCAAAACGGTAATGTTCCGCCTCGATTGTTTGAGGGGGAGTTGAAGCCATGTATCGCACAACCGCAAGAATTAGCGGCGGCTTCACTTATCACACTCCCCATGAAGCCGCCGGGTATACAAAATGGTAGTTACTGGTTCATTTGGTCTGAAGAGCAATGGACTGATAAAACCCGCCAGTTACATGAAAAGCCAGAATGGCAACAAATGTATATGCAAAAATTTGATATGGATGCATGGTTGATGACACATCAAGGTCAACAGGCCAGGTCTATCAATCTCCTCACACAGACCGTAGCGGAATACAGCCCTTCGGTCCGTATTTGTCAAATGAAAGACTGGACACCTACGCCATTTAAACCAGTAACGGCGAATTCAGCCAGTGAATTAATTAAAGCTGCAACTAGCCTGGATGCTCAGCATGGTGCACTTCTTTTACTTTCTGACCCAGTAGCTGCTGCCATGGAAATCTCATCACTGTCGCGATATCGTTTTGACCAGGCGATAACCGACAACCCTGAATTTAAACGTGGTATTGCATTAAGTGCGATGTTGAACGGACTGGAACTCTCAGTTCGGGAATGCCTGTTCCAGACGGTGAAGGACAGTGATATCAGGAATGAACAAAAAACCCGTTTCGGTTGGGATAGCCCTGCCGGGCCACATTTTCCCGATCCTGAATCAGCAGAAAAACTTCACAGGCTGGATGAAGAAACACGCAATGAGCGAGTTAACGAGGTCTGGCAGCACTACGAAAAGTATATCGACAGAAATCAGCAAAACGAATTTACCAGCAAGCTGATTAAGCACATTACAAGCTATAACGAACGCATTATCGTTCCGATGACCAGAATGTTTCTTAATTGGTTACAAAGCACGGCAATGAAGTCCTACTTCATTCAACATTTTGATCCAACTTCGCCTCACAGTGGTGCTCGTTACATTCAAACCGTATTTAATTGTCTGGTAGGTATGGAGGATAAGGCCGGGGTTATAAAGTTTATTGAGCAACAGTTGTATATGTCTGAAAAGGAGGAGCAAAACTATCTTTTAAGGGCGGTGTTTTTTAACAATAATGCATGGATCTCGCAGTTCGAAGCCGAAATGAATACGCATGGCGGTCGGGACTGGGATAAAGGTATCAGCTGGGACAGGTTGGCTGATGGTGTAAAGGAAATCAGTCAACAATATTCATCAGCAATAAACCTCGCGCTTGAAAGGCTGCATTACCTGTACCTGCCTGCAATCATGAAAGCGACAGGCGAAATGGCCAAAGGCGTACAGGTCAATTTTGCGATTTCTATTCTTGCTATACAGGGAAAAGCGTTTTTGCGAATACCCGTTGATACAGGAACAAAACAATACCTTAACGCCCTCACGCGGGGTATGGCTGGTCTTCTTGAAATGAGTGGTAAGACAGGCGGGCGGCTTTACCAGGCACTGCAGAAAGAAGCTGAATACATGTCCCGTGGCATATCTGAAACAGCAAGGATAAAAACCTATTTACCCACACTGATAGATATTGATGAGGTGAAGAAACTACAGGCCCTTTCTGAACATGAACGTCTGGCGAAACTTGGATCCGTACTGAAAACAGAGGATGAGATCGTCAACGCCGTGTTTCCGTTCTCCACTCACCTTCAGCTTGCAAAAGCCCAAGGGATATCAGGCAATACCATACTCTCAGAACTCGGTCATAATGCCTTCCCCTTTGCTGGAAGCACCTTTTCAGCTCTGTTTCAGGGATGGGTCGTGCTAAATGGTTTTCAAAAAGAGGGATGGCCCGGAACACCCGACGGATGGGCGCGCTTCTCGTCAAATGGCGCTATGGCATGGGCAGCCGCAATGGATACCCTGAAGCGCGCTTCCGCTGGAATTATCCGATTAGAGCTTTCTCCGACGGTGACGTTTGGTGCTCGATTTGTGCTAAAAATCGCCAGTTGGCCATGGTGGGAGCGGCTTGGATTTCTGGGAGGGTTAGTATTTACCGGTGTTGAATTTACAGATGGCATAATAAAGATATCTGAGGGTAAAACGGATATTGGTATAGCTCATTTGGTCAATTCTCTAGGTGTTGGTCTTATGACTCTGGCCACCGGAAAATCCATCATTCTTCCTCTACTAACCTATCTAGGTCTTTCAAGTGCCAGCGTGGCGGAAGGTAGCCTGTTTGCCCTGATCCTCGGCCCTTGGGGGATCTTTGTCAGCGTGTTATTGATTTTAGGAGCGAACGCCTGGTTAGTCAGCCAGACGCGTAATGAGATCCAGGGATGGCTGGCAAGCACCTTATGGCGGCGCATTCCTGATGGCGAATCAACTATTCCAACACAATACCAAAATAGTCTATTGGAACAAGACGCGTTCAAAGCCTTGGGCAAAGGAAATGCATAATATGTTTAAACGTATCCCCCTCGATCCGTCCCGGATGTACATGAACACGTTCACCCGCATCACGGATAAGACCGTGTTACAGCGCTATTTCCGTGGAAAAGGCAACCCCGGCGTCACTGCGGTGTCCGCCATGGACAGCGTGATCCGCATCAACTCCACCTGTCTGGAGCTGGTCGACCGGCTCTATTTTTCCCGTGGTTCCGGTACATTAATTGCCAGTTTTTTCTTTGGCTTATTTTTTGGCGTGTGCTTTCTTTGGTTGGTTTTTAAGGCATTTTTTTTGGGGCAAGGGGAGAATACCCCCTGGGGTGTATTAAGTATTATATGGATTATATTTGTATTACCTCTATCCTGGCTGTCATATAAATTCCTGGTTCTGGAGGTCTTTAACTACACCCACTACCCCATCCGCTTTAACCGCAAAAATAAAACCGTCTATCTCTTTCGCAACGGTAAACCCGTACTCGCCGTACCGTGGCACGACCTGGAGTTTGTCCGCATATCCAACGGCGGCAAACCCGAGTCATGGTCCATTGTCGGCTGCACGCTCGCGGATGACGGCGAAACCGTCACACACTACATTCCCCTCCCCGTCAGCAACAACTGGGGGCCGGAATACCTTGAGGTTTACTGGGAATACATCCGCTGCTACATGGAAGAGGACGACTGCGTGGCAGACCTCGCTGATATCGTCACTTACTGTCTCCCCGTCGAAAAACAGAAGGAAGGCTGGTTTTTTGGGCTGCTCTATATCAGCAAAATGACCAGCAGGCTGGGGTGGCTGGTTAACCTCCCGCTCTTCCCTTTTGTGTTTTTTGTCAGCATCACGCGCTGGCTGGTGATGCTCACCTGCCGCGTTCCCGTCTGGCCGCCTGAAGTGGAGGAGGCCTGCCGCCCGGATGAAAACGACCCGGTCAACAAAGGGGCAGAGCACAACCCGCCGCAGGTATGGCGCCCGATGCTGGCGGTACAGGGAAAAAAGCGTTATGAGGAAAACTACGCCCGCGAGCGGGGCGCGATGGACAGGATCATTGCCCGGCTGAAAGCGAAATATCCACCGTCTGTTCAGCCAAAAAAGCGCCGGGAGAAGAGAAAGCATGTTTAAACGACTCCCCCTCGATCCGTCCCGGATGTACATGGGCACGTTCACCCGCATCACGGACAAGACCGTGTTACAGCGCTATTTCCGTGGAAAAGGCAACCCCGGCGTCACTGCCGTATCCGCCATGGACAGCGTTATTCGTATCAACTCCACCTGCCTGGAACTGGTTGACCGGCTCTATTTTTCCCGTGGTTCCGGGACGCTGCTTGCCGCCTTTGGGTTTTGCATGATGTTTATCGCTTCTTTTCTCTGGCCAATATTTCAGTTTCTGTTTCTTGGTCATCACATTAAAGCGTCATCCTGGTTGGCTCTGATTTTTGCCTGGGCTATTTTTATCCTCCCTCTTTCCTGGGTGACCTATAAATTCCTGGTTCTGGAGGTCTTTAACTATACCCACTACCCCATCCGCTTTAACCGCAAAAATAAAACCGTCTATCTCTTTCGCAACGGTAAGCCCGTGCTCGTCGTCCCGTGGCACGACCTGGAGTTCGTCCGTATCTCCAACGGCGGCAAACCCGAGTCGTGGTCCATTGTTGGCTGCACGCTCGCAGATGACGGTGAAACCGTCACACACTACATTCCCCTCCCCGTCAGCAACAACTGGGGCCCGGAATACCTTGAGGTTTTCTGGGAATACATCCGCTGCTACATGGAAGAGGACGACTGCGTGGCAGACCTCGCTGATATCGTCACTTACTGTCTCCCTGTCGAAAAACAGAAGGAAGGCTGGTTTTTTGGGCTGCTCTATATCAGCAAAATGACCAGCAGGCTGGGGTGGCTGGTTAACCTCCCGCTCTTTCCTTTTGTGTTTTTTGTCAGCATCACGCGCTGGCTGGTGATGCTCACCTGCCGCATTCCCGTCTGGCCGCCTGAAGTGGAGGAGGCCTGCCGCCCGGATGAAAACGACCCGGTCAACAAAGGCGCAGAGCACAACCCGCCGCAGGTTTGGCGCCCGATGCTGGCGGTACAGGGGAAAAAACGCTATGAGGAAAATTACGCCCGCGAGCGGGGCGCGATGGACAGGATCATTGCCCGCCTGAAAGCGAAATATTCTTCATTTGTATGATAGAACCGCTTAAACAAAAAAGCCCGGCGGCCAGCCGGGCAAAGACGTTACCTGCACACTCAGGCCGCTTTTAATTTCTGCGCGCGGTTCTCGCGGCGAATTTTACGTTCTTCCAGCACCGCGACCATCGCCATCAGGACGATACAGCCAATCGCTGCCGCATCCAGCGCCGCGAAGGTGCCCGCCCAGCCGGTAAGGCCGAAAATCGGCGTACCGTCGGCGATCATCCCCAGGCCAAGCTTGGCGAAGCTGTCGCCGATCAGGTAGGCGAAGGTGCCTTTAATCCCATCGGCGGCGCCGATCGCTTTTTTCGGCACGAACCCTACGGCCGCCACGCCAATCAGCAGCTGCGGGCCAAACACCAGGAAGCCGAGCGCAAACAGGGACGCCAGGTAAACGTACTGGTTGTTGGCGTGCTGATACACGCCCAGCGTGGCGATAATCAGCGCCAGCGCGACGCAGGCCACCAGCGCACGGCGGCCATTGGCGAGATCCGAGAGCCAGCCCCACAGCAGCGTGCCGACCAGCGCGCCCACTTCGAACAGGGTGAAGCCCTGAATAGCCACCTCTTTCGAGAGCTTCAACTCCTGGAAGGCGTACACCGTTGACCACTGGTCGATGCCGATGCGCACCACGTACAGGAAGATGTTTGAGAAGCACAGCAGCCAGATCACTTTGTTTTTCAGCACGTACTCAACAAAGATCTGCCATTTGGACATCTCGTTCTCTTCGGTCTCTTTGTCCTCTTCGCTGATCTCCTCCCCGAACAGCTCTTCGGCTTTGCCGAGGCCGTACGATTCCGGGGAGTCGCTGCCGAAGCGCAGGCCGATAAAGCCGACGATCAGGGCGATAATCGACGGGAAGATAAACATGCCGATGACGTGGCCGTCGAACAGGTAGTTCGCGCCAAACAGCGCCACGCCTGCCGCCCCCGCCCCGCCGAGGTTGTGGGAGATGTTCCACATGCCGAGGTACGAACCCCGCTTGCGGCGCGGCGTCCATTTGGTAATGGTGGAGTAGCTGCACGACCCGCCGGTGCTCTGGAAGAAACCGCTCAGGGCGTAGAAGGCAATCATCAGGAACAGGCTGACGGAGCCCGCGCCCATGCTGGCGCTGAAGCCAAGCATACAGATGGCGGAGAGGATCAGCATAAACGGCAGGAACTGCTTGGTGTTTTTGCCGTCCGCGTAGTAGGACACAACCGTTTTCCCCACCCCGTAGGTGATGGAGAAGCCCAGGCCAATCATCCCCAGCTGCGTCATGCTCAGCCCGTAGGTGGAGATCATGTCGTTCTGCGCGATGTTAAAGTTTTTGCGGATCAGGTACATGGTCAGGTAGCCGATGAAGACCACCAGATAAGACTGCATGAACGGTTTGAACCACATCTTGCGCCGCACGTCGAGCGGCAGATCCAGGGTCGGCTTGCGCACCTGGTTTAAGAAGGCCAGCATGGTTGGTTTACTCCTGAGCTGATTTTTGCAGCATTGTAAAAATCAGCCGGGAGAGATGCCTGAGACAGCGTCCAGGTGAAACCGGGAAAATTTCTTAGTTTTGCGCCATTCGGCAACAAAAGGTGAGGCACGTCACGCTTCGCGCGGCGCCTGGGCGTGCAAAAACGGCAGCAGCAGCAGGGCGGAAATGCCCGCCGCGATGGCGATCGCCGCGAAGAATCCGCTCCAGTGCCAGACGTCGATGACCCGTGCCAGCGGCCAGCCGGAGAGCGATGCGCCGAGGTAGGCAAACAGCCCGACAAAGCCCGTCGCCGCGCCTGCCGCCTCTTTGTGCGAGCACTCTGCCGCCGCCATGCCGATCAGCATCTGCGGACCAAACACGAAAAAGCCGATGGTGAAGAAGCACGCCGCCTGCATCACGTAGCTGGCGAACGGCATCAGCCACAGCGAGCCCACGGAGAGCAAAATCCCGGCGGCAAAAATCAGATTCATCGGGCCGCGGTTGCCGTTGAACAGCTTGTCCGAGCCCCAGCCCGCCACCAGCGCGCCGATAAACCCGCCCAGCTCAAACATCGTCACCGCAGAGTTGGCGGTCACCAGGTCCACGCCGAGCGTCTCGGACATATACAGGTTGCCCCAGTCGTTGATCGCCGCGCGCACCACGTAGACCAGCACGTAGCAGAGGGACAGCAGCCAGATGTACGGGTTTTTCAGCACGTATTTGGTGAGGATTTCCTGGCGGGACAGCCCGGCGCCCTCCTGCTGCTGGGCAATCTCCATCTCGTCGTGCCGCCAGTCGCCCACCGCCGGCAGGCCGACGGTTTGCGGCCTGTCGCGCAGGCGCCAGCAGAGGAACAGCCCGGCGACAATCGCGAGGGCACCGGCAATCATCATCCCCGTGCGCCAGCCGTAGTGCAGCGCGGCAGCCCCCACCACCATCGGGATCAGCGCCCCGCCAACGTTATGCGCGGTGTTCCAGATCGCCCACCAGCCGCCGCGCTCGTTGCGCGAGTACCAGGCGGTGAGCAGGCGGGCGCAGACCGGTGCGCCCCAGCCCTGGAAAAAGGCGTTCAGCGCCCACAGCAGGGCGAAGGCCCACAGCGAGGTGGAAAAGCCAAACAGGATGTTCACCACGCCGGTGGCGATCAGCCCAACGCCCATGAAATAGCGCGCGTTGGAGCGGTCGCTGACGATGCCGGAGAAGAACTTCGACAGCCCGTAGCTGATGTAAAACAGCGTCGCCAGCAGGCCGATATCGGTGCGCGTCATCACGCCGCTGGCGAGGATTTCCGGCGCGGCGGCGTTGAAGCTTTTGCGGGTGAAGTAGAACAGCGCGTAGCCGAGCCAGATGGTGATCAGGATATGGCGACGCCAGTAGCGATAGCGGGCGTCGATTTCCGCCTTGTCGCGCAACGGAGCCGCGCTGGTTGGGGTTTTAAACATGGTACGTCCTTAACGGCAAACTGACGCTGACGCGCGTCCCGTGGGTGCAGGAGAGGGTCAGCGTGCCGCCCAGCGCCTTCACGCGCTCGCGCATGCCCGCCAGGCCAAAGCCCTGCTGGCCGGAGCCCGGCGGCAGGCCACAGCCGTCGTCTTCAATCACCAGCATCAGGCGCTCGTCCTGCTGCCAGCCCTGGAGCGTCACCGCGCTGGCATTGGCGTGTTTGACGATGTTGTTCAGCCCCTCCTGGCAGACGCGGAACAGCGTCACGCGCTGGCCTTCGCTGAGCAATGATTCATCAATGCGCCAGTCGAGATGACTGACAATGCCGCGGCTTTCCAGCTCCATCTCGCGCATCAGGGAGCGTATCGCCTGCTCCAGCGACAGGTCATCAAGCTGGCGCGGACGCAGCCGTCCCAGCAAGCGGCGAACGGCGTCATAGACACCCAGCGAAAGCTGTTCGATATGCGCCCCGCCCTGCTTCACGCCCGCGTTATCCGCCGCCAGGCGCTGAACAATGCCCGCCTGGGTGCGGATGGCGGTAATGGTCTGGCCGATATCATCGTGCAGCTCGCGAGCCACCTCCTGACGCACGCTCTCCTCAGTCTCCAGCAGACGCTCCGCCAGACGACGGTTGCGCGCCAGCTCGGCTTGCAGGGACTGGTTCAGCTCGCGAAGACGCTGAATGCCCGCGCCGAGCAGCAGTCCGGTCAGGCTCTGGGCCAGCAGCGAGAGCAGCAGATCTACCGGATGGTCGTGCCAGGTCTGGCTGGCGATCAGCGCGATGGCGTTCATCAGCGTGGCGATCAGCGCCCCCTGCCAGCCGTAGTGCCAGGCCAGAGCGATGATCGGCAGCGCCAGGCAAAACGGCGTGAAGCGCGAAAGCTCGGCGGGCAGACCAAGCTGCAGCCACAGGCTCACCATAAACAGCAGCAAATACCAGATGAGATGCCGGGCGCGCCAGTTCACCGGCTGGGAGACCAGCGCGGGGCCGAGCGGCTGCCAGGCGGTGCTGGTGAGGTAGTGCCAGAAAACCAGACAGGTCGGCGCGAGGGTCAGGCCGCCGGTAAGGGTCAGAAGCAGGGCGTTAAGCATCTCCTTCTCGCCTAACCACGGCAGTGACTGCAACAGCGCGGCGGCAATCAGCGCCGCCCCCTGATGCAGCAGCGTGCGCCAGTCGCGCTGGTGGCGGTAGCGGGAAATCAGGGCAACGGGGAGAAGCGTGAGCAGGCTTCCGGTCATCAATAAGGGAAGATGTGCGAGGGCCACTTCCTGCGCCAGCCAGACCAGCATCAGCCACTCCGCGCCGAGCAAAACGGGCCAGTAGCCGCGCGGGCACTGGAGCATTAGCCCCAGACGCAGGCCGAAGGGAAACAGCAGCACCGCCAGCTCAGGACGTTCCACCAGATGCAGACTGATGCTCCACAGGCAAAACCACGCGGCGGAGAAGATAAAAAAACTGGCGACGACGGCGATCAGCCGCGAAAACACGGGACTCATTGCCAGCTGTCGAACATGCGGCGCGCCAGCTCGACGTCGTTGCTGACGTTGAGTTTTTCCATCAGGTTGGCGCGGTGGACGTGCACGGTTTTCGGCGACAGATCCAGCTCGGCGGCAATCTCTTTCACCGACATGCCCTGGGCAAGCTTCTCCGCCACCTGGCGCTCGCGTCTGGTGAGCGGATCCTGACGTCCGGCCGCCAGCTTGATGGCGATATCCGGCGTCAGGTAGCAGCCGCCGGTGGAGACGGTGCGCACGGCAGCGATCAGCTCGTCCGGGCTACAGCGTTTGGAGAGGAAGCCGCGTGCGCCCGCGTTGAGCGCCTGCTCGACCAGCGCCGGGCTGTCGTGGACCGAGAGCATGATCGTCGCCATCCCTTTCGGCAGCTGGCTCAACAGCTCCAGCCCGGAGAGATCCGGCATCGAGATGTCGCAGATACAGACCTGCACCCCGCGCCCCGGCAGGCCCGCCAGCGCCTCGTGACCGGAGCCAAACTCGGCCACGACCTGGAAATCCGGTTCGAGGTTAAGAAGCTGGGCAAAGCCGGAGCGGACGATAAGGTGGTCGTCGATGAGAGCGATGGTGGTCATGTGTGTTCCTGCGGTCTGAAAAAGCCGGATGACGCTGCGCTTATCCGGCCTACAAGAGCGAAAGACGCTTACCTTAAGCGATTTACTCGAAAAACACCGCAATTTTGTTAAACATGGTGGGATCGGACTGGTTGCGCGCCACTTTGGTGACGTCTTCCAGCTTGTCGATCTGCGCTATCATCTGCTCCAGACGCTGATCGTCGTTGACCAGTAGCCAGATGCGGCTGTGCTCGCTGCCCTGAATCGGCAGGCAGAGAATACCTTCCACGTTAAACGCCCGGCGGGCAAACAGCCCGCAGACGTGGGTCATAACGCCAGGGTGGTTGCGGACGGTGAGTTCCAGAATGACGTTATCATGTTGTTTCTGCATGGTTTATTCCCCCACCATCTCAGTATTGGCCGCACCCGGCGGCACCATCGGATACACTTTTTGTTCAGGGTCGATACGCACGTGGATCAGCGCCGGGCCAGGACGCGAGATCGCCGCCTGCAGCGCCGCGTGGGCGTCTTCTTCCGCGTTCAGATCGCAGGTGTGCAGGCCAAAGCCGGCGGCAATCTGCATAAAGTTAATCATTCCCGGATAGGTCGCCGCAAACACGCCCTGCTTGTAGAACAGGCTCTGCTGCTGGTGCACCAGACCCAGCGCCTCGTTGTTCATCAGGATGATTTTCACGTCTAACTGGTTTTCGGCCGCAGTCGCCATCTCCTGAATATTCATCATCAGGCTGCCGTCGCCGGAGAAGCAGATAACCTTGCGGTCCGGGTTGGCGAGCGCCGCGCCTACTGCCGCCGGCAGGCCGAAGCCCATGGTGCCGAGGCCGCCGGAGGTCAGCCACTGGCGCGGACGGTTCAGCGGATACGCCTGCGCGGCCCACATCTGGTGCTGGCCCACGTCGGTGGTGATAATCGCGCTGTCGTCCACGCAGGCGGCCACGGCGTTGATCAGCCCGTAGTGGCTCAGCGGGTCGCCCTCAGCTGGGATGGCACCCGGGAACTCGCGCTGCAGATCGGCCACCAGCTGGCGCCAGTCGGCCCGGTCAGTTGCGTCAGTCTGCGGGATCAGCTGCGCCAGCACTTCGGCCACGTCGCCCTGAATCGCCACGTGCGGCTGTTTGATTTTACCCAGCTCGGCGCGGTCGATATCCACGTGAATAATTTTGGCGTTCGGGCAGAACTGCTCGGTTTTGCCAATCGCCCGGTCATCAAAACGTGCGCCCATAACAATCAGCAAATCCGCTTCTTGCAGGATGTAGTTGGTGCTGCGCGCACCGTGCATGCCCAGCATGCCTAATGACAACGGATGCGCTTTAGGCAGCATACCCAGCGCCATCAGGGTCATGGTGGTCGGCAGGTTGGCCTTTTCCGCAAACTGGCGGATTTCATCCGCAGCGTTAATCGCCCCGCCGCCCAGATAGAGCACCGGGCGTTTAGCGGCGTTAATCATGGCGGCGGCGTCGCGAACGCTTTCAGCGCTGAATTCCGGCGCGGGGGCGCGCTCGCCCGGCTCCGGCAACACGTCGATCTCGATCTCTGCGGTCTGGACATCCTTAGGAATGTCTATCCACACCGGGCCCGGGCGGCCAGACTGCGCAATGCGGAACGCATCGCTGATAACCTGAGGCAGCTCGCTGATATCGCGAACTAAATAGTTATGTTTAGTGATGGGGATAGAGATGCCGTAGGTGTCCACTTCCTGGAACGCGTCGGTGCCGATCATCGAGGACGGCACCTGGCCGGTAATGCAGATCAGCGGAATGGAGTCGAGGCGCGCGTCGGCGATGGCGGTCACCAGGTTGGTTGCGCCGGGGCCGCTGCAGGCCATACAGACCGCCGGTTTGCCCTGCGTACGCGCCATGCCCTGAGCGATAAATCCTGCCCCCTGCTCGTGACGCGCCAGCACGTGGCGGATCTGCGTGCTTTGGCTCAACGCATCGTACAGCGGCAACACGGTTCCACCCGGGATACCCGCAACCGTGGTGATGCCCTGTCGTTCCAGTAAATGAACAATCAGCTGCGCGCCTGTAAAACGCGTCTTTGTGGATGTTATGCCCGAACTTGCCATGCTCCAGTCCTTTTCTTCTGGGCCGACTTTCCGGGGAGGGTCCTAAACGAAAAACCCCGCCCGGTTTGCGCCGGCGGGGTTTTGGATTCGTGTGTTGATCCAGTCCCTACGGCGCATTGCCGACGACCACCACCACACGCACGACGACCACTGCGGCTGGTTGCGCAGTTTTTAGTAGGGTCGAAGTGAAGATGGATGAAGTCATTGGGGACCTGTGTTTGGAATCATTGCTTGAATTTATACAAACACAGGTTTTCGGGCGTGACAATGGAAATATTTTCATCTGCGCAAAAATGCGTCAGGGATCACGTTTCGTTTGTTGAGTGATAAAGGGCTGTCGACCGTTTTATTTCATTCAATAAACAGTGCAGGCGATACCCCAAAGCGCACCGCCAGTTTTTTTATATGGTTTAACGTCAGCTGACGCTGTCCATTCAATACCCTTGAAACCATTGATTTACTGCCAATTTCATCCTGAAAATCTGAAATGGTCAGTTTGTACTGATCCATAAGGGTTCTTAAAACCGCAATTCCCACTGGAACAGATTCCATCTCCTGACGCAAGGCGACAATCTCGGGTCGATTCGCTTCATAACGACTTATTCTTGCACATACGATATCCAGCAAAGGACTACCAGGTTCATTCATGAGCAGATACTCAACCAGCTCAAGTGCATCCTGGTAATCTTTCTCATTCGGATGTTCACCCAGTAAAGGGACAGCCTCGACAAGAGCATGCGTTGCTTTCATTGCATCAGCGACGATCATCATTTCTTCCCCTTAGTGCGATGTTTCTCCGTAAAACGGTCATATTCCTTATGAGTAAAAACATGGCGCACATAGAACTTTTGGCTTTCAAAGAATATGAGAGCCACTACTCTGAGATTGTTATTTGCAATATCAATCACATAATGCTTATCCAGATATTTAAAGTTATCCAGCGTCGGAAAAATTTGTTTCAGCGCAGCAGGTGTCGGGCAATGGCTCTTTTCGATAGTGCGACCTAAAAAAAGGAGCTCTTCCTTGTGCTGCGGGAACTGTTTTACCGCATCAATAATTGCCTTCATAGAAATTAAATGCATACTGCATGCCTGCTGCGTCCGTTGCCATTATGGCAACAATATCATGCATTGCCAATGTGTCAACACGTATCGTTTTTCTGACTAACATCTGAAAACAAAAAACCCCGCCGGAGCGAGGTTTTTATCAGGGTTTTGCGGTTGGTCGCCGCAGAACACACTGTGTTACGTCAACGCGAAAAGTATACGCGATAGAACTCGAACGCGCAATTCCGGCACGGATTTTGACGTTTTTGAGTATGGATCACCTTCCAAATTTTGTCCAAAAAATACTGTTCATGCATACAGTATTTATCTATACTGAGGGTGTTCGCAGTGAGCGAGGGGGCCGCAGTTCTACCGGCGCAACGAAGTCCTGGCTGAAACGGGTGGTGCCGTCAGTGCCTTAACCCCTGAAGTGAGCACACTGTGTTACGTCAATCCAGGTGCTGGCAACAGGCGGCGGAAAGGTACGCCAGCATCGTGCTCCTTTTAACCAAAAGGAGACGCGTATGAGCGTAGTGGATATGGTGATACTTATCCTCAAACTCATTGTTGCAGTACTGCAACTGCTTGATGCTGTCCTGAAATACGTTCGGTAATTCAGGTTCAAGTCGCACCTGAGAGGGGCGGGCAACCGCCCCTCTTTAATAACGAGGGAATGCTATGTCGCGTCTGTTAATTGAGCCTGTCACACCGGATGAGCCGGGGTATATCGCCCTGAAGGCGGAAAGTATCGCGCTGAATTTCAACATGCTGCGCAGGCTGGAAGAGAACTGGCTGCGGGGTGAGAACCGCTTTAACGCGCCGGGTGAAAAGCTGCTGGGTGCGTTTCTTAACGGCAAGCTGGTGGGCGTGTGTGGCCTCAACCGCGATCCGTTCAGCCAGCAGCCGCGTGCCGGACGCATTCGCCATCTCTACGTCAGCGAGAAGTGCCGCGGGCTGGGCATTGGAAAACAGCTTTTAACCGTAGTGATGGCGGATGCCAGCATCTGGTTTGATTTTCTGAATACTCACGCGCCGGACAGCGCGTACGGATTTTACAATCGAGCCGGTTTTACGCTGGTCTCAGACGAACCACGGGTGACGCACCGCCTTTTTTGTGCGGTGTAACCGGCTGGCGGCATCAGGATGTGAATGTTACAGTTGAGTGACAATTCATCACCCAATACGCCATGACCATCACCGTTTTCTGCATTTTGCTTTTCGCCGCACTGCTGCATGCCAGCTGGAACGCTATCGTTAAAGCCGGAACGGATAAACTCTACTCTGCAATCGGCGTTAGCGGCTCAGCCGCGATTATTGCCCTGATTTTACTGCCCTTCTCACCACAGCCTTCTGCGGCAAGCTGGCCGTTTTTGATCGTCTCCTGCTCCTTACAGGTGGTCTACACCGTGCTGGTGGCGAAAACCTATCAGGTCTCGGACATGAGCCAGACCTATCCGCTGATGCGCGGCACCGCCCCGCTGCTGGTGGCGCTGATCAGCGTGCTGGCGCTCGGCGACCATCTCTCCTGGCTCGCCTGGTCCGGTATCGGAGTCATTTGCCTGTCAATTCTGGCGATGGCGATGAATGGCCGCATGCAGTCACGCAGGGGGATCTGGCTGGCGCTGCTGAACGCCTGTTTTATCGCCGGGTATACGCTGGTGGACGGCACCGGCGTGCGGCTGTCGGACACCGCGCTGGGCTACACGCTCTGGACCTTCTTTATGAACGGCTTCTGCCTGCTGGGCTGGGCGATGGTGGCGCGTCGGCGCGAGGCGTCCAGCTACCTGCGCCTGCACTGGAAAAAGGGGCTGCTCGGCGGCGTGGGGACCATGGGCTCTTACGGTCTGGCCCTCTGGGCGATGACGCAGGCACCGCTGGCGGTGGTCGCCGCGCTGCGTGAAACCTCGATTCTTTTCGGGGCGCTGATCGCCTTTGTCCTTTTAAAAGAGAAGGTTGCGGGCCTGCGCATCGCGGCAGCGCTGGGTATTGCTGTCGGCGCAATTCTGCTGCGTCTGGCGTAAATCGCTGGCAACATTAGTTGCCGTTCTTGTTTACAAATCCTGCCTTTCCCGGTTTTTCCATTCACCGCAACAATGCTTAAATTGTCATCTGTCTGTGGTAGATTCCTCGCGCATTTATGGGAATGTGTAGTCACTTATTCTTCATTTCTCTCTTTTGGCAAAAGTATTCAGCGACATGAAAAAGCAAAGGAACGTTAACTTATTGTTGATGCTGGTGTTACTGGTGGCCGTCGGTCAGATGGCGCAAACCATCTACATTCCGGCGATTGCCGACATGGCAAAGGAACTGAACGTCCGCGAAGGCGCGGTGCAGAGCGTGATGGCAGCCTACCTGCTGACCTATGGCGTTTCACAGCTCTTCTACGGCCCGCTCTCCGACCGCGTCGGGCGTCGCCCGGTGATTCTGGTGGGCATGAGCATTTTCATGGTAGCGACGGTGATTGCCATTACCACCCACAGCCTGACCGTACTGATTGCCGCCAGCGCCCTGCAGGGCGTTGGGACGGGTGTCGGCGGGGTGATGGCGCGAACCTTACCGCGCGATATGTATCAGGGCACCCAGCTCCGCCACGCCAACAGCCTGTTAAACATGGGCATTCTGGTCAGCCCGCTTCTCGCTCCGCTGATTGGCGGCCTGCTGGACACAATGTGGTCCTGGCGCGCCTGTTACGCCTTTCTGCTGGTGCTCTGCGTAATTGTCACCTTCAGCATGGCGCGCTGGATGCCGGAAACCCGCCCAAAAGACGCGCCGCGCACGAAGCTTCTCACAAGCTATAAGACGCTTTTCGGCAACGGCGCGTTTACCTGCTACCTGCTGATGCTGATCGGCGGCCTGGCGGGTATTGCAGTGTTCGAAGCCTGCTCCGGCGTGCTGCTGGGCGCGGGTCTTGGCCTGAGCAGCATGGTGGTGAGCATTCTGTTTATTCTGCCAATCCCGGCGGCGTTCTTTGGCGCCTGGTTTGCCGGGCGTCAGAACAAGCGCTTTTCAACCCTGATGTGGCAGGCCGTGATCAGCTGCCTGCTGGCGGGTCTGATGATGTGGATCCCGGGGCTGTTTGGCGTGATGACCGTCTGGACGCTGCTGATTCCGGCGGCGCTGTTCTTCTTCGGCGCGGGAATGCTGTTCCCGCTCGCCACCAGCGGCGCGATGGAGCCGTTCCCGTTCCTCGCAGGCACGGCGGGCGCGCTGGTGGGCGGTTTGCAGAACATCGGTTCCGGCGCGCTGGCCTGGCTCTCCGCCATGATGCCGCAGACCGGGCAGGCTAGTTTGGGCCTGCTGATGACGCTAATGGGGCTGCTGATTTTACTATGCTGGCTGCCGCTGTCGTCGCGCGTTCCGCATCACGAGCAGC
Organism: Enterobacter cloacae complex sp. P38RS; assembly: GCF_014930775.1. Classification (NCBI taxonomy): domain Bacteria; kingdom Pseudomonadati; phylum Pseudomonadota; class Gammaproteobacteria; order Enterobacterales; family Enterobacteriaceae; genus Enterobacter; species Enterobacter cloacae complex sp. P38RS. Next base: position 78,931 of record NZ_JADBRS010000005.1, on the reverse strand, counting down.
CGGTTTAACCGCATGATGGCCCGGCTTCTCGCCGGGCTTTTCACAGACGGGCGCAATCATCGCCTGCAATAACGGCTCCGGCGCAGGCCGCCAGGCCCCCTCTTCCCCGTCATAAAACTGGAAATCCGCGTTAAGCGCATACGGGATTTTCGCCTTTTGCAGCTCGCAGGCCATAAAGGTGGCGAAGGCCATTTGCGAAGCGGTTGGCGTGAGGTGGTTTGACTCCCCCACGCCCCAGCCCCCAACCCAACTGACGTGCCCGGTTTTTTGCTGCCAGCGCAGCGCGGTGCTAATGCGGTTACGGATAGCCGCCTTCTCAGCCGCCGTGCCGGACGTCCACGGGTATTTACCGCTATTTTTCAGCGGCCCCCACGGGAAAATATGCCACTCCGCCAGCAGGTAGTTTTGACTGTGCGCAGGCAGCTTCAGGCCGGATAAATCTTCCGGCGCGGCACGCAGACGCGGCGCAATGAAAATCATGCGCTGCGGGTCGATGTCGTGGATCGCTTTAATGGTTTTTTCATACACGCGGTTTAACGACGTGAGGTTGTGGTTAAGCTTGTCGGCCGGCTCATAGATGAGATCAAAACCCAGCAGCGGATAGCTCTGGCCGAAATAGTGCGCCACGGCAATCCACCAGTTGATCGTCTCTTTCTCGTTATCGGCTTTGGGGTCGTTTTTATATTCATCGGCCTGATAAGCGATAATCGGGATCACGCCATACTGCTCGCAGGCTTCCACCAGCTTGCGCAGGTGGATCAGCCGCGCTTCCGTCGGCTCATCGGCGACGCGAATGCGCACGTGGGTAATGCCTTTTGCGCGAAAATCGCGAACCACCAGCGGGTCGAACTCGCGTATGCCGCGCTCGGTGCGCGCCCAGTCCACATCCATCCCGACGCCAAGCTGCTGCGCATAACGGGCAGCCGTCAGCGGCGGCTCAGCGGCAATGGCCCAGCCGGAAGAGATCAGTAACGCGGTCGCTATAAGAGGCTTTAACACGGTTTACCCTGGATAAATCGAAAGCATTACCTGTATTTAGCATGCTTTTTCACATTTGGTGTAGCGCGAAAGCGTAATAATTCTTCAACCTGCCAGTTCTCTCAGCCAGCCGATAAAGGCGTCTATTTTCGGCCACTGTCGGCCCGAAAGCGTCGAAACATAGTAGTGCTGATGGCATTTCAGGGTCTTGTCACCAAACGGGGCGATCAGTTCGCCCCGTTCAAGCCGTTTTTGCACCAGCCGCTTTCTCCCCATCGCGACGCCGACGTGGTTGATGGCCGCAATAATCGCTAAGTCGGAACGATCGAAACCAATACCCGACGATGGCGGCATATTCACCGCAAAGTGCTGCCCCCAGCTCAGCCACTCATCCGTACCGGAATCATTGCTCCAGGCCTGACGGTCGTGCAGCAGCGTGCAGTGGCTAAGGTTATCGGGGTTTTTCAACAGCTCATGCTCGCGGGCATACTGCGGCGAGCAGACGGGCAAAATCTCTTCGTCCATCAGGAAGTGATGAGACAGATGGTTTGGCGGCGTATCGTCGAAATAGAGCGCCAGATCGACCCCCGTTCGCTGCATATTGATGTAATCATTGCCGGTCAGGACGGTGAGCGAAATCGACGGATAGCGGCGGGTAAAGTCGCCCAGCATGGGTACCAGCCAGCACTGAGCGATCGACGGCCGGGAGTAGACCGTCAGCGTGCCGGACAGCGCCTGGTTTTTGATGTCCAGGATCTCCTGATTCAGGGTGTCGAGGGACGATTTTAGCGTCCAGTAAACGCGCTTTCCCTCCTGCGTCAGCTCGACTTTACGGTGCGAACGGACAAACAGCTGAATACCGAGCTCTTCTTCGAGCAGGTTGATGCGGTGGCTCACCGCGCTGGGGCTGAGCGACAGCTCCTCCGCCGCCAGCGCGAAGGATTCATGTCGAGCCGCCACTTCAAAGGTGTACATTTTCGACAGCTGCCAGCCGTTGAGCAGCCGGTTTCTGGCTTCATTTGCATCGGTCATCACAATTCTCACGCGTGGTTTCTGCGCTCAGCATACTGTTTAAGGGTGAATATATGTGAACCTAATGCGGTTTAAGTGCGTTTTTTAGAGCGCAGTCACTCAGTTGATTCAATCTGGCTCACCTGAACGCCAATTTATATCGTTTGTCAGCCCACGCCGCTTTTCGTCCAATACCCCCAGATGACATAAGGGTGAGGTGAGATATGGGATCTCAGGTCTGGGTTGTGGCAACGCTGCTGGTCAGCATTGTGTTGATTGTTTTAACCATCGTTAAGCTAAAGTTTCACCCGTTCCTCGCGCTGCTGCTGGCGAGCTTTTTCGTCGGCGCAATGATGGGAATGAGCCCGCTGGATATGGTAAACGCCATTGAGAGTGGGATTGGCGGCACGCTGGGCTTCCTGGCGGCCGTGATTGGTCTTGGGACCATTCTCGGCAAGATGATGGAGGTTTCCGGCGCGGCAGAGCGCATCGGGATTACGTTGCAGCGCTGCCGCTGGCTGTCAGCAGACGTGATTATGGTGCTGGTGGGCCTGATCTGCGGCATTACGCTGTTCGTGGAAGTGGGCGTGGTCCTGCTGATACCGCTGGCGTTTTCCATCGCCAAAAAGACCCACACGTCGCTGCTCAAGCTGGCCATTCCGCTCTGTACCGCGCTGATGGCGGTGCACTGCGTGGTGCCGCCGCATCCGGCCGCGCTGTTTGTGACCAATAAATTAGGGGCGGACGTTGGAACGGTCATTGTCTCCGGTTTGATGGTCGGCCTGATGGCCTCTCTGGTCGGCGGCCCGCTGTTCCTGAAGCTGCTCGGCAATCGTCTGCCATTTAAACCGGTTCCGGCGGAATTTTCAGACCTGAAGGTGCGGGAGGAGCATACCCTGCCGTCGCTGGGCGCCACGCTGTTTACGGTGCTGCTGCCGATTGCCCTGATGCTGGTGAAGACCATCGCTGAACTGAATATGGCAAAAGACGGCACGCTGTATACGCTGCTGGAGTTTATCGGCAACCCGATCACCGCCATGTTTATCGCCGTGTTTGTCGCCTACTACCTGCTGGGCATCCGCCAGCACATGGGCATGGGCGCGATGCTGACGCACACCGAGCACGGCTTTGGCTCTATCGCCAACATTTTGCTGATTATCGGCGCGGGCGGCGCGTTCAACGCCATCCTGAAAACCAGCGGACTGGCGGACTCTCTGGCGCAAATTCTCTCGAACCTGCACATGCACCCTATCCTGCTCGCCTGGCTGGTGGCGCTGGTGCTGCATGCCGCCGTAGGCTCCGCCACGGTCGCGATGATGGGCGCCACGGCCATCGTCGCGCCGATGCTGCCGCTCTACCCGAACGTCAGCCCGGAGATCATCACCATTGCCATCGGTTCCGGCGCCATTGGCTGCACGATCGTGACCGATTCTCTCTTCTGGCTGGTGAAGCAATACTGCGGCGCGACCCTGAATGAGACCTTCAAATACTTTACGACGGCGACGTTTATCGCCTCGGTGCTTGCACTTGGCGGCACATTCCTGCTTTCTTTCATTATCTGAGCGCGAAGAGACATATTATGGAAAACGCAACTATCACCACTTTAACCGCACAGTTTCCTCTGGTTGAGGATCTGATTGCCCTGAAAGAAACCACCTGGCTTAACCCGAACACCACCACGCTTGAAGAAGGGCTGCCCTATGTCGGGCTGACCAAAGCCGACGTGGACGATGCCCATGCGCGCCTCAACCGCTTCGCGCCGTATCTGGCGAAAGCCTTCCCGGAAACGGCCGCAACGGGTGGGATTATTGAATCTGAACTGGTCGCCATTCCGGCAATGCAGGCGCGGCTGGAGAAAGAATCTGGCAAATCCATTCCCGGCACGCTGCTGCTGAAAAAAGACAGCCACCTGCCGATTTCCGGCTCGATTAAAGCGCGTGGCGGCATCTATGAAGTGCTGACCCATGCGGAAAAACTGGCGCTGGACGCCGGGTTGCTGACCACCGAAGACGACTACAGCATTCTGCTGGAGCCACGCTTTAAGGCCTTCTTCAGCCAGTACAGCATTGCCGTGGGCTCCACCGGCAACCTGGGGTTATCCATTGGCATAATGAGCGCACGCATCGGCTTTAAGGTGACGGTCCATATGTCCGCCGACGCCCGCGAGTGGAAGAAAGCCAGGCTGCGCAGCCACGGCGTCATCGTCGTGGAATATGAGCAGGATTACGGCGTGGCGGTGGAGCAAGGGCGCAAAGCGGCGGAAAGCGATCCGAACTGCTTCTTCATTGACGATGAGAATTCCCGCACCCTGTTCCTGGGCTATGCGGTGGCGGGCGAGCGCCTGAAAGCGCAGTTCACCGAACAGGGCCGCGTGGTGGATGCGGATCATCCCCTGTACGTCTATCTGCCGTGCGGCGTAGGCGGCGGGCCTGGCGGCGTGGCGTTTGGCCTGAAGCTGGCCTTTGGTGATAACGTGCACTGCTTCTTCGCGGAGCCAACGCACTCGCCGTGCATGCTGCTGGGCGTTTACACTGGCCTGCATGATGCGATTGCAGTGCAGGATCTGGGCATTGATAACGTGACGGCGGCGGACGGTCTGGCGGTTGGGCGCGCGTCCGGCTTCGTGGGCCGCGCGATGGAGCGCCTGCTCGACGGGTTCTATACCCTTTCCGATCGGAGCATGTACGACATGCTCGGCTGGCTGGCGCAGGAGGAAGGGATCCGCCTTGAGCCTTCAGCGCTGGCGGGGATGGCCGGGCCGCTGCGCGTTCATTCGCATACCAACGTTACCCACCTTGTGTGGGCAACCGGCGGCGGCATGGTGCCGGAAGACGAGATGGCGAAGTATCTGGCTAAAGGGAAGTAATTAAGCCGCCACCGGGCTTACAGGCTCAAAATTTGCTGAATATGGGTTACCGCAAACAGCAGCGACAGCGAGAGAACAGCCAGCGCAATCAGGAACTTATCCCGCACCGCTTTCGGCTGTACAAAATCGTTCTGCGCCACGTCCATCAGGTTACGGCTGCGGGTATAGCGCCATAAAATGATGGCCACCAGCGCCAGCACAATAATAGAGATCCAGAATGGCACCCCGGTTCGGTGCCAGTTGTGCTTAATCGCCAGGGCAATCAGCGCGCCATATCCCAGCAGCGTGCGCAGCCAGGCCAGCGACGTCCGCTCCGGCTGCAGGCCGGGGTCCGCTTCGCGTCGCGCTTTGCGGCTATCCGCCATAGAACACCAGCCCCATCACCACGCCCGCCACCGCCAGCAGAATCACGCTGATGATGAGTAACCCGCGCGTATAGGGCAGATCCTGCTTCAGGCGCATCGCCTTCTCATTGCGCAGCCATCGCAGGTAGCCGTAAATCGACAGCACGCCCGCGAACAGGCACAGCAGCAGCGCCAGCACTTCACGAATCAGCGGCGTGGCAAAATCGGGGGCGAGCTGGTCAAGGCCGACACCTGCGGCCAGAAAGCCCAGTGCGGTGCGGATCCACGCTAAAAACGTGCGTTCATTAGCCAGAGAGAAGCGGTAGTCCGGCGCTTCGCCGAGGCGGGAAATTTTCATGGAGATTCCTTGTCGTGCTACGGGCAGGCTTCAGCATAGCGTAAATCGACAAGGACAAGGAGACCGGCATCGGGCGATGCCGGTCAGGACGATTAATGCAGCTCTGGCCAGTACTCTTTGTTGGCCTCGATCAGGTCATCCAGAATCGCTTTCGCGACGGAGGCGCTCGGCACGGTTTTCGACAGGGTAATGGCCTGCCAGAGCTTCTGGTACGAGCGCTGCTCCCAGGCATCCACCACCAGTTTTTCCACCGCCACCTGCTGGCTCATCAGCCCTTTCTGGAAGTGCGGAATATCGCCCACCGTAAGCGGCTCCGGTCCGTTATGGCCCACCAGGCACGGGATCTCCACCATCGCGTCGGCGTCAAAGTTATGGATGGCACCGTTGTTTGGTACTATCAGCAGCATCCGCTCCTGGGTGTTAAAGGCAATCGCAGTCGCCAGATCGACGATGTACGACGCATGTTCGTCGATTTCCAGCTCACCGGCGGCGGAGTTGCCGGCTTCGATAATCGCCCGACAGGAACTGAACACATGCTTCTCACGGTGATCCATAACTTCATTGGCGCGGGTCCGTTCCGGGTTGGAATGCGCGACCACGTAGTCCGGGAAGAGGTAATACTTCAGGTAGGTGTTCGGCATGGTATCCGGATCCAGCGCCTGCACGTCTTTAGCTTTGGCAAAGGTATCGTTCCAGCTCGCTTCGGTATGCGCATCTTCCGAAGGCGGAACATAGCCGTTTTTTGCCACGTATTCGCGCAGCTTCGGCATCAGATCGTTGCCGTTCAGGTCTTCAATCGACGTCCACCAGCCGAAGTGGTTCAGGCCGTAGTAGCGCACGCGCATCTCTTTGCGGTCCTTCAGGCCGACAATCTGCGCCATGCGCCCTTCAATGCCGATCGGCATATCGCAGATGTTGAGGATTTTAGCGTTCGGACGCAGGCGGCGCGTGGCTTCCGCGACAATCGCCGCCGGGTTGGAGTAGTTCAGCATCCACGCGTTCGGGGAGTACTGCTCCATATAATCCACCAGCTCCAGCACGCCGCCGATAGAGCGCATGCCGTAAGAGATACCGCCCGGTCCGCAGGTTTCCTGGCCCAGCACGCCGTGGCGCAGCGGGATTTTTTCATCTTTTTCGCGCATCGGGTATTTGCCCACGCGGATGTGCGCCATCACGAAATCGACATCGGTAAACGCCGCTTTTGGATCGGTGGTGTAGCTGAATTCAATCTCCGGGGCCTGCTCCTTAAGGATGATTCTGCACGCTTCGGCGATGGTCTCCTGACGCGCGCCGTCGTTGTCATAGAACTTCAGGGCGCGCAGCGGAAAACGGTCACGGTTGGCTAACAGCATCAGGACGATACCAGGCGTAAAGGTGCTGCCGCCGCCTGCAATGACAACTGAGAATTTTTTCATGATATAGCCTCTGTCAGGGTGGTTTGTTCATTTGTTAAAGGAGTTTTCATCAGCGATTCCAGCTGGTCACGCACCTGAGGAACGTGCAGGCCGACAATCACCTGAATGCCGTTGCCGCGTCGCACTACGCCGTGTGCGCCCAGGGCTTTGAAGACGTCGTCGCTTTGGGTTTTCGCCATATCCACCAGTGCGATACGCAGGCGGGTGGCGCAGTTATTGATGCTTTCGATGTTGGCCGCGCCGCCGAGCGCCTGCAGGAATCCGGCGGCTTGCCCAACCTGCTGGCTGGCCGCCGCCGGGGCGGTGGTTTGCCCGCGCGCCGCCTTATAGTCGGCCTTGCTGTAGAGTTTGATTTCGCTCTCTTCCCGGCCCGGCGTTTTCAGGTTCAGACGCTCAATCAGCGTTTTGAAGATCACGAAGTAGATGCCGGTGAAGCAGACGCCAATGCCGATCTGGGTGAACACCATCGAGGCATGGTTATGGAACATCGGGATCCAGTTTTGCGGCAGGAACTGGTCCAGCAGGCCGCCGCCCATATTCCCCACGACGCCGAAGGCGTACATCACCGTCGCCATGGTGGCCGCCAGCACGGCGTGCACGGCGAACAGCAGCGGCGAGATAAACAAGAAGGTGAACTCAAGCGGTTCGGTAATGCCCACCAGCACGGCGGTGAGCGTGGCCGGAACCAGCAGGCCCGCCACCTTGACGCGATTTTCTGGCGACGCGGTGTACCAGATAGCGAAGGCAATCCCGACCGAGCCAAACACTTTTGAGTTGCCGTGCAGCGCGAAGCCACCTTCCGGGAAGAGGGTCTTCAGCGGCAGGGTGCTCTGGCTGAATTCCTGCAGATGCTGCGCCCAGTAGACCTGAATACCGCCCTCCACCGCCGCCGGGCCGAAGATGAACGGACCGTAGACGAAGTGATGCAGGCCAGTTGGGATCAGAATGCGTTCCAGGAAGGTATACACCCACACGCCCAGCGCACCGGCAGAGCGCAGGAACGCCTGCAGGGATTCGATGCCCATCTGCACTTTCGGCCAGCCCAGCAGCGTCAGCCAGGCACAGGGGATCATCACGAAGAACGCGAGGATAACGACAAACGAACTGCCCTGGAAAATCCCCAGAAAGACCGGCAGCGGCTTGTCGAAATAGCGGTTGTGGATGGCGGTGACGATGCCTGAGATCACGATGGCACCGATGATGCTGGTATCGAGTGTTTTGATCCCGGCAATCATCGCCAGCCCGCTTCCCGCCGTTGGTTCGGCGGAGAAGTCGACGCCAAAGAAGTGGCCCCAGGTCATCCCCATCGCGTTAATGAAGTAGTTCCAGGTCAGGAAGCTAATCAGCACCGCCAGGCAGGCGCGGCCCTGGGCCTGCTTCGCCAGCCCAATCGGCAGGCCGACGGCAAAAATCAGCGGCATATTGCGAAACACCGCCCAGCCGCCCTCTTCAATGATGTGAACGATCTGCGCGAAAAGATGATCGGGGGCGGTTAAGGCTTCGCCGACAAACAGCGGGTTGCGAAGCATGATGGCGATTCCCACCACGATCCCGGCAAACGGAAACAGCAACACCGGGGTAAACATGGCACCGCCAAAACGTTGTATTTGACTGAGCATTTTTAAATCCTCACGTAACAACCTGTAGGGGTAGAGGCCTTTATGGTTTTGTGCTGGCCTGAGGTGAGCATAAGAACTTACTGATGTACGAACATGGCGTGCCGCTGCGATTCGTGATCGCATTCATGGTTTTATTTTGACCAGTCAGGTCTACTTTTTGAGTTAAATATGGACATGTCAGGACGCATTCCACGCCCTGATAAGGGCAGAGAGGTCTACTGGTGATCTACAAATCAATTGCTGACAGGTTGCGGCTGCGGCTGAATTCATCGGACTACAACATCGGCAGCCCGCTGCCTGGTGAAAAAGCGCTGGCGCAGGAGTTTGGCGTGGCGCGCATGACCATCCGCAAGGCGCTGGATCTGCTGGTGAGCTGGGGGCTGGTTGAGCGCCGGCACGGCAGCGGAACGTTTGTTTCGCGCAAAGACGTTCACCACGAAACCACTAACCTGACCGGGCTGGTGGAGGTACTGCGTCAGCAGGGAAAAGAGGTGCAGAGCAAGGTGCTGCAGTTCGAAGTGATGCCCGCCCCGCCCGCCATCGCCAGCCAGCTGCGGATCCAGGTGGATGAGCGGATCTACTTTTCACGGCGGGTGCGCTACGTGGACGGAAAGCCGCTGATGCTGGAGGACAGCTTTATGCCGGTGAAGCTGTTCCGCAACCTGTCACTGGCGCATCTTGAGGGGTCTAAGTTTGATTACATTGAGAAGGAGTGCGGGATCACCATCAGCGGCAACTACGAGAGCCTGACGCCGGTGCTGGCAGATAAACAGCTGGCCGGTTATATGAATCTGCCGGAACAGACGCCGCTGCTGCGAATTACCTCTCTCTCCTACAGCGACAGCGGCGAGTTCCTCAATTATTCCGTGATGTTCCGAAATACCAGCGATTACCAGGTGGACTACCATCTGCGGCGCATCCACCCGGAAGAGCTGTTAGCCCATCCCCCAGAACAGCACCGCCAGTAGCTGCGGGGTGATGATGCGCAGGAACATCACCAGCGGGTAGACGGTGGCATAGGAGAGCGCGGCCGCGCCGCTGGTGGCGTGCAGGTTGTTGGCAAAAGCGAGCGCTGGCGGGTCTGTCATGGAGCCCGCCAGCATACCGCACAGCGTCAGGTAGTTCATTTTGGCGAATATCCGCGCCAGGAATGCCACCGTCAGCAGCGGGATCGCCGTGATAAAGATGCCGTAGCCGACCCAGCTCATCCCTTCGCCCTTGACCAGGGTATCGACAAAATCCCCGCCGGACTTCAGTCCGACAACCGCCAGGAACAGCACGATGCCCAGCTCGCGCAGCGCCAGGTTAGCGCTCGGCGGCATAAACCAGTAGAGCTTCCCGATACAGCCGATACGCCCGAGGATCAGCGCCATAATCAGCGGCCCGCCCGCCAGGCCGAGCTTGAGCGCCACCGGGAAGCCCGGCACGTACAGCGGAATAGAGCCGAGCAGCACGCCAAGCCCGATGCCGATAAACACCGGCAGCATCTGCACCTGCTGCAATTTTTGCTGGGCGTTGCCCACCATATCCGCCACGGCGTCGATGGACGACGGGCGTCCGACCAGGTTGAGGATATCCCCGAACTGCAGGCTGGCCTCCGGGCTGGCGACCAGTTCGACGCCCGCACGGTTGAGGCGGGAGATGACCACGTCGTAGCGCTCTTTTACCTGCAGATCGCGTATTTTCTTGCCCAGAACGTGCTCGTTGGTCACCACAACACGCTCCACGCGCATATCGGTGCCGCGAGTCGAAAGCGAGGTATCCACTTCCTGACCAATCACCAGCCGCGCGTTGTTCAAATCCCCCGGCTGGCCGACCAGGTGCAGCAGGTCGCCCTGCTGGATCATCGTGCCGGGCGCAGGCACCATCAGCACGTCGTCGCGCTTAAGGCGGGAGCAGATAATATTGGCGCTGTTCAGGATCGGTACGTCCTGAATCGCCATATTGTTCAGGTTGGGGTTATCGACGCGAATGTTGATGGTTTTGATCGGCATATGGCCATTGGTGAGCGTGGTTTCGTGATCCTTCGCCTCTTTGTCGACGTTAACGCGAAACAGGACGCGGACCAGCCACATGGAGAGCAGAATGCCGCAAATCCCAAACGGATAGGCCATGGCGTAGCTCATCCCCATCTGGTCGACAATGCCGGGTTCAATGCCCAAATCGCGCAGGATTTGCTGCCCGGCTCCGAGCGCCGGCGTGTTGGTAACCGCCCCGGAAAAAATGCCCAGCACCACGGGAAGCGGGATAGCAAAGATTTTGTGCAGGATCGCGGTGACCAGCCCGCCCATCACCACAATGCCGAGGGCAAACAGATTGAGCCGTAGCCCGGAGACGCGCAGGGAAGCGAAAAAGCCCGGCCCTACCTGAATCCCGATGGTGTAGACAAAGAGGATCAGGCCGAACTCCTGAATAAAGTGGAGCATATCGGCGCTTAGAACCAGCCCGAGCTTGTCAGCAAAATGCCCGACAAAAATGCCGCCAAACAGCACCCCGCCAATCCCAAACCCGACGCCACGGATTTTGATATTGCCAATCCATAGCCCCACAACCGCGGCCAGGGCCAACACGCTTACGGTTAACGCGATATCACTCATGATCCACATCCTTGGCATAACCTTAGTTATAACAAGGATTTTCTCAGAGCCGGATGCGGTTGTATGGGCGATGGCGCACAAAAAAGCCCTGCCGGGGCAGGGCTTTGTGCAGTCTGTGAGTAAAGCGGATTAGCTGTTCAACGCCGGCCGCTCGCTAATGGCGATACGCTGCGGCGCGATGGCTTCCGGCACGTTACGGATAAGGTCGATATGCAGCAGCCCGTTGGTAAACGTCGCACCGGACACTTCCATATGGTCTGCCAGGGTAAAGCTCAGGCTAAACGGCTGATTAACCAGACCCTGATGCAGCCACCGGGTTTCGGTCTCTTGTTTTTCCGGCGTACCCTTCACGGTCAGGCGCGCGCCTTCAAGCTGGATATCCAGATCTTCCTGGCGGAACCCGGCCAGCGCAAGGGTGATGCGATAGTGGTTATCGTCGCTTTTTTCAATGTTGTACGGCGGAAATGTCTGTTGCTCGGTGGTGCTTTGCAGGGCATTAGCCAGTTTGTCAAAACCAATCCACTGACGCATCAGGGGGGATAAATCGTAGTTACGCATACTAAATCTCCTTCTGAGAAGCGAGTTCGGCACAGTTTAATTTTGTGCACAGTTGTTCCTGCAAATCCTGATGGATTCGCATATGCTCCCGTTACGGCAAGCAAGTCCGGGTGGGCCGCTCGCGCGACCCGCGTAATTAGTTAATTTCGATACGGCGCGGTTTTTTCTCTTCCGGAATCACGCGTTCCAGTTCGATAAACAGCAGGCCGTTAACCAGGTTCGCGCCTTTAACGTGAATGTTCTCGGCTAACTGGAACTTGCGTTCAAAGTTGCGCTCGGCGATGCCCTGATAAAGGTAGGTACGTTCTTTCTGCTCGGCCGTATGGGAACCTTTCACCACCAGCAGGTTGTCCTGCGCGGTGATTTCCAGCTCGTTTTCTGCAAAACCGGCGACGGCAATGGCGATGCGGTAGTGGTTTTCGTCAACCAGCTCAACATTGTATGGAGGGTAGCCGTTGCTCTGGCTTTGGTTATTTTCTAAATGGTTAAACAGGCGGTCAAAACCAATTGCAGAACGGTATAGCGGAGAAAGATCGAAGTTACGCATAGATAATACTCCTGAAATCAGCGAGAAATTGTAGCCTTCCACCATGGACAGGCCTTTGCGCCCCCGAGCACCCATCAGGCGTGTTCGTTATCGGGTCACATTCTTAAAATGGGTCTGGAACCGGGCTTTTCAAGACTATTTAATCGAGATTTTTTTGCACTTTGCTGGTTGTCGCATAGACTCTGGGACAACAGCACAAAGGGTTAAATTGCGATGGCTGCCACAGTGCGGGGTTATCGGGCTATTCATTTCGGATAAGGCTCGCTATAACCCTGAGTTGCAGGTCTATGCAGTGCCATTAACGATGACTGAGTGATGATGAAAAATGTTCTGATAAAGCTGACGACGTTCAGCGGGGTGGTTTTACTTTGCGGGTGTTCGAGCGTGATGTCTCACACCGGCGGTAAAGAAGGAACATATCCGGGGACGCGCGCCAGCGCGGCGATGATCTCCGATGACGATACGAACTGGGGCACCAAATCCCTGGTTATCCTGGATATGCCCTTTACAGCAGTGGCGGATACGCTTCTGCTGCCGTGGGATGTATTCCGTAAAGACGATTCCGTGCGCTCACGGGTAGAGAAAAGCGAGCAGGAAAATCTGGCGACAAACGCCGTTATCCCGCCCGCCGAGATGCCGCCGCGCTAGTCCTTCGCGGTTTCCGTTACCCAAAGCTGACGGAAACCGCCCGTCTCTTGCATCCACGCAATAAAGCGCCCGTCCGGGGAAAACACGACCGCATCAGCAGACGGCGGATTGCCGTGATCGGACGTCAAAAACGTCACTTCTCCAGTCTTCGCGTCACAGCAGGCGATTCGGTTTTCAAGCACAAATCCCAGCATGTTCCCGGAAGGGTGCCAGTTAAACGCAGACTGAATACCGCTCCCGGTGCGCGTCAACTGGCGCGGCTCGCCGCCCTCAGGAGAGATCAGCCACAGCTGCACAATGCCGTTATCATCCCGCATCAGAAACGCGATTTGCGTCCCCTGGGGGTTACTGCGCACCCAGTGACGCGGCACGTTCACCAGACCCGGGTAAGCCCTCTGGTGGGTAAAGGTCAGACGACGCTGCTTCACCCCGGCAGGCGGCGCTGGCAGGGTGTCTGGGGTGCCCTGCAGCGGCGCATCGCCCGCTCGTTTCCAGCCCTGCTCGTCTTCTGGCAGGTTAACAATAAACAGTTCAGGCACTTTTTCGCCCTGCGCGGAGAGGGTGTCGCCGATAAATGCCAGCCTGTTGTTGCCCACCCAGCCCTCTTCGTAGGCGCGGTTGATTTCATCACTGTCCGGTTGCGGGTTGGGCGTTGTGCGGCTGACCAGCACGCTCCAGAACGTGCCTGAATATTCCCGTGGATGGTTCCCCTGCGGGTTCACCGGGCCAAACGGTGCCGCCACGCCGACGTTGCGTAAATCGAGCTTCGGATCGCGCTCATGTAAAACATGGTCGTTATAGGTAAAGCTGACGAGCAGCCCGTTCGGGCTGAAGACGTGCACGTGGCTGCCGCCGCGCAGCGCGCCTGCGGTATAAGGCGCGGTGATATCCATCGCGTCCAGGTTGCTCACCTGACCGTGATGCGCAATCACACCCTGACGATGATGAAAATCGTAGTGCCAGTCAGCATCCGGGTTTTTCGGACCGTGGATAAAGACGTATTTGTCCAGTGCCGGATGAACGGTCACCACGCCGACATGCGCGCCGTCAGTGGCGCGATAGACCACCTCCACCTCACCCGTAACGACGTTGACCTGCTCAATGGTTTCGCCGGTAAATGACGCGCCTGACGGGCGCACGTCGTAGACCAGCCACTGGCTGTCCGGCGTCCAGGTATTGATGTTGGTCAGCTGGTGGTTGCGGGAAGCGAAGGTGATTTGTTTCATGAGGATACCCTGATGCACGGTGAGTGCATCAGGGTAAAACATCCGCAGGGATTAGCCTACTCGTTTCACATCGCCCACCAGCAGGATGTAGGAGAGTGCCCCGATCAGCGCCACGGCAGAGATGTAGACCAGCGCCGGGCCGAAGCCGTAGTCCTGCGCCAGGTAGCCGATAACCAGCGGTACGGTGATCCCGCCCAGTCCGCCGACAAAGTTGAACACACCGCCGGTAAGGCCAATCAGCCGCATCGGCGCAAGGGACGACACCAGCGACCAGGTGATAGAGGCGAAACCGTTACCAAAGAACGCCACCGCCATCAGGGCCATAATCCACACCGGATCGTTGGTGTAGTTGGCACCCATGATACAGGTTGAGATCAGCAAGCCGCAGATAATCGGCGTTTTACGCGCCACGCCCAGCGAGTATCCTTTTTTCACCAGCTTATCGGCCAGCCAGCCGGAGAGCAGCACGCCGAAAAATGCGGCGAGGAACGGCACGGTGGTCATAAAGCCCGCCTTTAGCGCCGCGATCCCCTTTTCCTGGGTCAGGTAGTTCGGGAACCAAGTGAGGAAGAACCACAGCGTAGAAGTAACCGCGAACTGACCCAGATAAACGCCCACCAGCTTACGGTGGAAGACCAGCTTCCAGTCCGCTTTGGTCAGCGGCTGGCGCGCCTCTTTTTTCACCGGCGCATCACCATCCACCAGACCGCCACCGTCGCGGATGTAGTCCAGCTCGGCCCTGGTGATACTTTTGGTCAGACGCGGCGGCTGGTAGACCTTGAACCAGATTAACGACCAGATAATGCCAATCCCGCCGGTGACGATGAACACCCAGTGCCAGCTCAGCAGCTCCTGGATCCAGATCAGCAGCGGCGTCAGGAACGCCAGGCCGACAAACTGGCCAGAGGTGTAAAAACCAACGGCGGACGCGCGCTCATGTTCCGGGAACCAGCTGGTCACCATACGGTTGTTGGTCGGAAACGCGGGCGCTTCGAAAACCCCGGTGATGGCACGCAGGCCAATCAGCGATATCAGCCCGGTGGCGAAGCCCTGGAATAGGGTCGCCACGGACCAGCCTAATATGGCGATAAAGTAGGTCAGACGTGAACCCACGCGGTCAAGAAACCAGCCGCCGGGGATCTGGCATAAGGTATACAACCAGGCAAACGCCGAGAAGACGTAGCCCATTTCCGCTTTGGTGATGCCAAACTCTTCCTGAATATGGGCCGATGCCACGGCAAGGTTGGCGCGGTCAACATAGCAAATGACCACGGTAATAAAGATCATCATCAGCGTCAGGTAGCGGCGACGCCCGATTTTTGTAGCGGTAACTGGAATATCCATCGCAATCTGTCTCCAGATTTTGGGCATAGCGAAGCCGCTCACCATGCCCTGTAATTTACAGAGGGTTATATTTTTGTATGTATGATTTTTGCCCGGAGGCTTACCGGGTCTACGGGATGGCGATTACCATTCCGCTACGCTGCCGTCCTCATGACGCCACAGCGGGTTTCGCCAGTCCGGCGCATTCTTACTCAGCTCAATGACTTTAGCTTCGTCAATTTCCACGCCAAGGCCCGGCTTCGTAAGCGGTTTAAAGAAACCGCCTTCCATGCAGAAGTCTTCTTTATTTTTCACAAAATCGAGCAGTTCCGCGCCCTTGTTATAGTGAATCCCCATGCTCTGTTCCTGGAACACCGCATTGCGGGAGACGAAGTCGACGTGCAGGCAGGCCGCCAGCGCGATTGGGCCGAGCGGGCAGTGCGGCGCCAGCGCCACATCGTAAGCTTCTGCCATCCCGGCAATTTTGTAGCATTCGGTGATGCCGCCCGCATGAGAAAGGTCCGGCTGCAGGATCGCTATGCCGCCCGCTTCAAGTACGCGTTTAAACTCGAAGCGCGAGAACATACGTTCACCCGCCGCGATAGGAATGTGGGTCTGTTCAGCCAGCTTCGGATAGTACTCCGCCTGCTCGGCCAGCACCGGCTCTTCGATAAACAGCGGGCGATACGGCTCCAGCTCTTTGATCAGCACTTTGGCCATCGGCGCGCTGACGCGGCCGTGGAAATCCAGGCCAAACTCAATCTCGTTGCCGAAGGCTTCACGAATTTGCGCCACGGTATTGACCGCCCGGTCTACCGCACGCGAATTGTCGATAACGCCCATCTCTTCGCAGCCGTTGAGCTTGAAGGTGTCAAAGCCGATATTGCGCAACTGCGTGATGCCGTCGATCACTTCCGCAGGGCGGTCGCCGCCCACCCAGCTGTAGGCTTTGATTTTGTCGCGCACCAAGCCGCCCATAAGCTGCCATACCGGCGCGTTAAGCACTTTACCTTTGATATCCCACAGCGCCTGGTCGATACCGGCGATGGCGCTCATCAGGATCGGACCACCGCGGTAGAAGCCCGCGCGGTACATCACCTGCCACAGGTCGTTAATGCGCGCCGGATCCTGACCAATCAGGTATTCGCCCAGCTCGTGTACTGCCGCTTCAACGGTGCGCGCGCGCCCTTCAATCACCGGTTCGCCCCAGCCTACAACCCCTTCATCGGTTTCGATTTTCAGGAACATCCAGCGCGGGGGTAAACGGTACGTGGTGAGTTTGGTTATTTTCATTTCACTGCCTCTCGATACGCTTTCACAAATGCTGCCGCCTGCTGTGCGGTACGTTCCACGGACTGTCCGGCACGATAAAGATCGCTACCCAACCCTGCGCCCACACAGCCAGCGCTCATCCACTGGCCCAGGTTTTCTGGCGTTACGCCGCCCACGGCAAAGACCGGCACGCTGGCGGGCAATACCGCTTTCAACGCCTTGATGTAGTCCGGTCCAAAAGCCGATGACGGGAAAATTTTGAGCGACTGCGCGCCCGCATCAAGGGCAGTAAAGGCTTCCGTGGCGGTGGCGCAGCCCGGGCAGACCGTCATGCCGTAACCCACCGCGCGGCGGATCACCTCAGGCTGAATATTCGGCGTGACGATAAGCCTGCAGCCCATCGTTGCCAGCCGATCGACCTGCTCAGGCTGTAACACGGTGCCTGCGCCAATCAGCGCCTTATCGCCGAAAACCTCCACCACGGCCGGAATGCTTTTTTCCCAGTCGGGCGAGTTGAGCGGGATTTCTACCGCGTCGAATCCGGCGTCGATAACCGCGCCGACGTGGTCTAACGCCTCATCGGGCGTGATGCCGCGCAAAATCGCGATAAGGGGAAGATCAGTTTGCCACTGCATGAGCGATGCTCCTTATTCCTGCCTGAAATGCCGTGTCGCCGGATACCGTCGAAACATCACGCCCAACGGCGCGAAATGCCTGTTCGTAGCGCGACGTTAGCGATGCGCCTGCGACAATCGTAATGGCCTGCTCGTGCGCGATGAACTCACGCATGCTGGCGACCTCTGCGCCAATCAGCAGGCCGGAGAGAAACTCGCTGACCTGCTCGCGCGGGAGAAGTCCCAGCACGTGCGAGGCGCGAACCTCAAAAAGCTGCGGCAACACATCAGGGGAGGCGATCCCACGTTCAAGCCCGGCGGCAAACGCCTCTGACGAGGATTCCTGCTCAGGTAAACCGGCCCCGACCAGCGAATGGTTGAGCAGCAAATGGTGCAGCTCGCCGGTCATTACGGTGCGAAATTCGTGGATTTGCTCAGCGTCAGCCTGGACCCACTTACAGTGCGTGCCGGGCATGACGTAGACAGAAGAAGGAGAGAGAGCGCGCGCGCCAAGCAGCTGCGTCTCTTCGCCGCGCATCACGTTGTGGTTATCGTCGCGAGAGACGCTCAAACCGGGAATAATCCAGATATTGTCGCCAACGGACGTTAACTGCTCGCCAATAGCAGAGAAATGGGCGGGAACCGGCAGATAAGGTGCAATTTTCCAGCCTACGTTACTGCCCACCATTCCCGCCATTACCACCGGCGTGGCGCTGTCGCGCCAGTTTTGTGTGACCTCTGCTAACACCGCCTCGGGGGATTTACCGTTCAGGCGCGTCACGCCTGCTTCTGATTGCCTGCTCTCCAGGCACTGCTCGCCCTGATAAAGCCAGGCGCGCAGATTGGTCGATCCCCAGTCAATTGCGATGTAGCGAGATGTCATGTGATTTCCTTCAGCCTTCGTGTCGAGCTGGCAATCATGGTAAGCGCCGCCTGCTCTGCCGCATCGCCGTCCTGATGCCGTATCGCATCGAACAGCGCTTTATGTTCCTGGAGAGTTTTTGGCATGTTGGCCTCATCACCCATCCAGGTACGTTCAAATACCGCTCGCTGTAGCGAGCTGATCGCCACGCTAAGCTGCTGTAAAACCGGGTTATGCACCGACTGCAGCACCGCTTCGTGGTAGCGAATGTCCGCCTCGTTGAACGCCTCCCGGTTCTGGTTATTGGCGATCATGTCGTTTAAAGCCGATTCAATCTGGGCCAAATCACCGGAGGTCGCGCGTTCCGCCGCCCAGCGCGCAATTGCCGGCTCCACCAGGTTTCGAACTTCACTCATCGCGCCGATAAGCCGCGGGTCGTAGTCGTTTTCCAGCACCCACTGCAGCACGTCGGTATCGAGGTAGTTCCACTGGTTGCGCGGAGCAACAAACGCGCCGCGATAGCGCTTCATTTCAATCAGCCGCTTCGCCATCAGCGAGCGGAACACTTCCCGGATGATGTTGCGCGAGGTTTCAAACTCCTCGCACAGTTCAGCCTCTGCGGGGAGCGGCGAACCGGGAACGTATTTACCGCCCACAATCTGGGTGCCCAACGTAATAACGATGCGATCGGTTTTATTGAGTGTCATGGAGAGTCCTTGTGCTCTGTATGTCCATCACTACTTTACCGCGACCGCTGAATTTCGCCTCACTTTTGCAGTACAAACGTGAGGCCATTCGTCTTTGCCGTGGTGACAATGTAGTACAATCAATTAATGTTGTACTACAATCAAGATCACAAAAAGAACAATTCGATAAATTCAGGGCAAAAAAAGCCCCGGTTGATAACCGGGGCTGATGATTGAAAATAAGCGTTACTACAGCACAAACTTTTCGATCGCGTAGGCAACGCCGTCTTCCAGGTTGGATTTGGTGACGAAATCAGCCACCTCTTTCACCGAAGGAATGGCGTTATCCATTGCCACGCCAACGCCCGCGAATTCAATCATCGCGATGTCGTTTTCCTGGTCGCCGAGCGCCATGATTTCTTCCTGCTTAATCCCTAACGCATCAGCAAGTGATTTCACGCCGGTGCCCTTATTGACGCGTTTATCGAGGATTTCGAGGAAGTACGGCGCACTTTTCAGCACGGTGTACTTCTCTTTTACCTCCGCCGGAATGCGCGCGATGGCTTTATCCAGGATCTCCGGCTCGTCGATCATCATCACCTTCAGGAACTGCGTCGCCGGATCCATTTTCTCGGCTTCACAGAATACCAGCGGAATGGTCGCAACGTAGGATTCATGCACCGTGTAGTAGCTGATATCGCGGTTGGCGGTGTAGAGCGTATTGCGATCGAGCGCGTGGAAGTGGGAGCCCACTTCACGGGACAGTTTTTCGAGGAACAGGTAGTCATCATAGCTCAGCGCAGTTTGCGCAACCGTGCTGCCGTCTGCGGCTTTCTGCACCAGCGCGCCGTTATAGGTGATGCAGTAATCGCCCGGCTGATTCATGTGCAGCTCTTTCAGGTAGCTGTGTACGCCCGCATATGGACGCCCCGTGGTCAGAACCACATTCACGCCCTTCGCTCGTGCGGCGGCGATCGCGTTTTTAACGGCAGGAGAGATAGTGTGGTCTGGCAGCAGCAGCGTGCCGTCCATATCGATTGCAATGAGTTTGATAGCCATGAGTTCCCCGGGATAAATGAGTGCTACCTCATGCTAACGCGATTAAGCACACAAAAATAGAGCTACATTGCGCAACAGAAACACCCCTTTTACGCTTATCCCGGGGAACGACGACTTACTCGCGGATGAGAACGATTTTACCGAATGCGCCGCGATCCAGATGTTCAAGGGCCTGTTCAAGCTCGTTAAAACGGTAGCGATGCTCAATCACCGGCTTCAGTCCCGTGACGTCAACAGCGCGGACGAAATCCTCCAGCGCCCGGCGGTGTCCCACGCCAATCCCCTGAATGACGGGG
This sequence comes from Enterobacter cloacae complex sp. P38RS, assembly GCF_014930775.1. Classification (NCBI taxonomy): domain Bacteria; kingdom Pseudomonadati; phylum Pseudomonadota; class Gammaproteobacteria; order Enterobacterales; family Enterobacteriaceae; genus Enterobacter; species Enterobacter cloacae complex sp. P38RS. The sequence continues at coordinate 58,652 of NZ_JADBRS010000005.1, read as the reverse complement.
GATTTCAGCAGCAGCTCACCAGCAGGCAGTGAAATGTCAGTCCCGGCCAGCACGCCAATGACGGAGATACGCCCGTGAACGGCAACGGCACGCAGGGAATGCTTCAGGTTTTCCCCACCTACGGTTTCGATAATATGGTCGATGCCGCGATCCTGAGTCAGCGCCAATGCTTCTTCAGCCCAGTCACTTTTCAGGCGGTTGACGCCCTGACTGGCGCCCAGTTTTTTGGCGAGCGCCAGCTTTTCATCGCTCCCGGACGTGACAATAACCTCTGCGCCGTGCGCTTTTGCAATTTGCAGGGCGAAAATCGCCACGCCGCCCGTCCCCTGTACCAGCACCGATTGCCCGGCGCGGAGCTGACCCCGCTCCACCAGCGCGAACCAGGCGGTAAGCCCTGCGCAGGATAACGTGCTGGCCTCTGCGTCATTCAGAGTTTCCGGAGAGGCCACCAGCGCGTTTTCATTTACAACCACATATTCGGCCAGCATGCCCTGGAAATAGCCGCCGGACGTTTTGTAGGGCAAATCACGCGCGTCTGCCTGCGGCTTGCCGTCGATCCACTCCGGGAAGAAGGTTGAAATGACGCGAGCGCCGGGTTTGAAACGCGTGACACCTTCACCTACGCTGTCCACCACGCCCGCCATGTCAGACGCCGGAGTGAACGGGAAGGAAAGCGGAATCGGCATCGTGCCTTCGATGACCATTTTATCGCGATAGTTGAGCGCAACGGCATTTACCCGTACGCGAACCTCACCGGGGCCTGGCTGTGGAACCGATTCATGAATGAGTTTGAGATTCTCGCGCCCGAGGGCGTTCATTGACCAGCGCTGCATTGTCTCTGTCATTTTTTTCTCCTGCCATCAGATAAGCTTCAGTAATGACAGTCTACCGTTGACTCCTCGTCACCAGTGGCGATAAGTTTTCTCTTCATTGACGCCTGAATGGATACAAACCGTGACCGATACGCTGAAAGATATTCCTGTTTTTGTCGCTGCCGTGGAGGCAGGAAGCTTTGCGCAGGCCGCAGTTCGCCTGCACCTGTCGCGCTCTGCGGTGGGTAAAAGCATTGCTCGACTTGAGGAACGTCTGGGAGTGCGGCTGTTTCAGCGCACCACCCGCAGCCAGCGGCTCACCGATAACGGCGCCCTGTTCTACGAGCGCTGCCTGCGCGCGCTGGAGGAGATCAGGAGCGCGGAATCCCTGCTGGAAACGGGGAAACATCAGATCAACGGTCGGCTTCGTGTTGCCATGCCGGTGCTGTTTGGACGCCAGTGCGTCGCGCCGCTGCTGATTGAACTGGCGCAGGAACACCCTGGGCTTGAGCTTGAAATGTCGTTCAGCGACCGCGTGGTGGATCTGGTCGAGGAAGGCTTCGATATGGCGGTTCGTAACGGCACGCTGCAGGACAGCAGCGTGCTGGTGGCCAGAAAGCTCGGAGAACACCGCATGGTCCTGTGCGCCTCGCCCGACTATCTGCAAAAAAGAGGTCATCCAGACGCTGTGGATGATTTATCCCGGCACGCGGCCATTAACTATCTGCGCGCAGGCCGCGTGCTATCCTGGCAGCTTATGGACAGCGACGGAACGCCGCGCACGTTTACGCCGCGGTCATCACTCAATATGGATGATTTGCAGGCCATCTGCGACGCGGCGGTGACCGGGCACGGCATTGCCTGGCTCCCCTGCTGGATGGCCATCAAAGAAATTCATCAGGGAAAGCTTGTCCCGCTCTTTAAGCAGGCGCCGGATGTCCATTTTGACGTCCATGCCGTCTGGCAACAGACGCCGTACCTGCCCCTGAGGGTAAGAATGGCCATAGATGCGCTGGCGAGCCGTTTACCGGCGGCGATGTCGCTGGACATTCCTGCGCCCATAAAAAAGCCGCGCTAAAAGCGCGGCCAGTTTTCATGCGGGATAGCGACTGTTAAATATCGATATTCGCCGCTTTCAGCGCGTTCTCTTCAATGAACGCACGACGTGGTTCTACCGCATCGCCCATCAGGGTGGTGAACAGCTGATCCGCAGCAATCGCGTCTTTAACGGTGACGCGCAGCATGCGACGGCTTTCCGGATCCATGGTGGTTTCCCACAGCTGATCCGGGTTCATTTCGCCCAGACCTTTATAACGCTGGATAGACAGACCGCGACGGGATTCTTTCACCAGCCAGTCCAGCGCCTGCTCGAAGCTTGCTACCGGCTGACGACGCTCGCCACGTTCGATGAAGGCATCGTCTTCGATCAGGCCGCGCAGCTTCTCGCCGAGGGTGCAGATACGGCGGTATTCCGGGCCGGTCACGAATTCGTGCTCCAGCGGGTAGTCGGTGTCGACGCCGTGAGTACGCACGCGAACAATCGGCTCAAACTGCTGTGCCGCATTCTGTTGAACGTCGAACTTCCACTGGCTGCCGTGCTGCTCTTTCTCGTTCAGCTCGCTCACCAGGGTATTCACCCAGCGGGTCACGGCCTGCTCGTTGCTCAGATCGGCTTCGGTCAGGGTTGGCTGATAGACCAGCTCCTTCAGCAGCGCTTTTGGATAGCGGCGTTCCATACGGCCAATCATTTTCTGCGTGGCGTTGAACTCGGAGACCAGACGCTCCAGCGGCTCGCCTGCCAGTGCCGGCGCGCTGGAGTTCGCGTGCAGGGTCGCGCCATCAAGGGCGATCGCGATTTGGTATTGATCCATAGCGTCGTCATCTTTAATGTACTGTTCCTGCTTGCCTTTCTTCACCTTGTACAGCGGCGGCTGGGCAATGTAGACGTGGCCGCGCTCAACGATTTCAGGCATCTGACGATAGAAGAATGTCAACAGCAGCGTACGGATGTGCGAGCCGTCGACGTCCGCATCGGTCATGATGATGATGCTGTGATAGCGCAGCTTGTCCGGGTTGTACTCGTCGCGGCCAATGCCGCAGCCGAGCGCGGTGATGAGCGTCGCCACTTCCTGAGAAGAGAGCATCTTATCGAAGCGCGCTTTCTCAACGTTGAGGATTTTACCCTTCAGCGGCAGGATCGCCTGGTTCTTACGGTTACGGCCCTGCTTCGCAGAACCGCCCGCGGAGTCCCCTTCCACGAGGTACAGTTCGGACAGTGCCGGGTCGCGTTCCTGGCAGTCAGCCAGCTTGCCCGGCAGGCCTGCCAGGTCCAGCGCGCCTTTACGACGGGTCATTTCACGGGCTTTACGCGCCGCTTCACGGGCACGTGCCGCATCAATAATTTTGCCCACCACGATTTTCGCATCGTTCGGGTTTTCCAGCAGGTATTCGCTCAGCAGTTCGTTCATCTGCTGCTCAACCGCCGATTTCACCTCAGAAGAAACCAGCTTGTCTTTGGTCTGTGAGGAAAACTTCGGATCCGGCACCTTCACGGAGACCACGGCAATCAGGCCTTCACGGGCGTCGTCACCGGTGGCGCTGACTTTCGCTTTTTTGCTGTAGCCTTCTTTGTCCATGTAGGCGTTCAGGGTACGGGTCATCGCCGCACGGAAGCCCGCAAGGTGAGTACCGCCGTCGCGCTGTGGAATGTTGTTGGTAAAGCAGTAGATGTTTTCCTGGAAACCGTCGTTCCACTGCAGCGCCACTTCCACGCCGATACCGTCTTTTTCGGTGGAGAAATAGAAGATATTCGGGTGAATTGGCGTTTTGTTCTTGTTCAGATACTCAACAAACGCCTTGATACCGCCTTCGTAGTGGAAGTGGTCTTCTTTGTTGTCGCGTTTGTCGCGCAGGCGAATAGAGACGCCGGAGTTCAGGAACGACAGTTCACGCAGGCGCTTCGCCAGGATGTCGTACTCGAATTCAGTGACGTTGGTGAAGGTTTCAAGGCTCGGCCAGAAACGCACCATGGTACCGGTTTTATCGGTATCACCGGTAACGGCCAGCGGGGCTTCAGGCACGCCGTGCTGATAGATCTGACGGTGAATTTTGCCTTCGCGCTGAATAACCAGCTCCAGCTTTTGCGACAGGGCGTTTACTACGGAAACGCCTACGCCGTGCAGGCCGCCGGAAACTTTATAGGAGTTATCGTCGAACTTACCGCCTGCGTGCAGTACGGTCATGATCACTTCCGCAGCAGAGACGCCCTCTTCCGGGTGAATACCGGTCGGGATGCCACGGCCGTCATCGGTAACGGAGACGGAGTTGTCCGCATGGATGGTGACCACGATGTCTTTACAGTGACCCGCGAGCGCTTCGTCGATAGCGTTATCTACCACCTCGAATACCATGTGGTGCAGACCGGTGCCGTCATCCGTGTCGCCGATATACATACCCGGGCGCTTACGCACCGCATCCAGCCCTTTCAGGACTTTGATACTGGAGGAGTCATAAGAATTCGACATCAACGTTTCTCGCTCATTTCAACTTGGGTTAATCCGTTATTTTACCCTTTTCCACGGTAAACATCTTCGAATTTTCGTCCGACATGTCCATAACGTGTTCAGCGCTAATGGCGCTGACGAAAACCTGCGACTGCGTGGCTTTTAAGCGGCTGGCAAGCAGCCCGCGCCGCGCGTCGTCAAGTTCCGAGGCAAAATCATCTATCAGGTACAGGCAGCGTCGTCCGCTCTCACGGGTGAGGAACTCCCCCTGCGCCAGGCGTAGCGCGCACATCAGGAGCTTGAGCTGCCCGCGCGACAGCGTGTCTTCCACCGGCGCACCGTCGGCACGAATGCGGAAATCCGCCTTGTGCGGGCCGTGCGCGGTGTAGGTCAACATCCGATCGCGCTCGAAGCTTCTCTCTAACACCTCGGCATAATCCGTCTCTTTCTCCCAGCCACGCTGGAAGGAGAAGGTGAGAGAGAACTCGGGTAAAAACTGTTTGCAGGTGTCGGCCATATCTTCGGCGATACCCGCGCTGTATTCGGCACGCCAGCGGCTTATCTGTTCCGCAAGAGGGATGAGTTCCATGTCCCACGGACGCAGCTGGGCGTAGCGCGTGACCTGGCGTAACGCGGCGTTACGCTGTTTAAGCAAACGCTTCAGGTTGCTCCAGGCGTTAAAGAAACCGGCTTCATTGTGAAAGCATCCCCAGTCGAGGAACGCTCTTCTGTATTTGGGGCCGCCGTTGAGTAAAGTAAACCCCTCGGGCGTAATCAGCTGCATTGGCATCAGCAGCGCCAGCTCCGCCACCTTATGGCCGTCGGTGCCGTCGATGCGCACCTTGCTATCGCCCTGCTTGTCTTTGGTCAGGCCGATGGCGGTTTCCCGCTCTGCGCCCTGCAAACGCCCGTGCAGAACAAAGGATTCCTGCTCGTGGCGAATGACGCGACCAATCTGCAAACTGCGAAACGCCCGGCCATGGCCGAGCGTATAGATGGCTTCCAGCACGCTGGTTTTGCCGCTGCCGTTCGCGCCAACCAGGAAGTTAAAGCCGGGGGATAAAGCGAGATCCGCGCTTTCAATATTGCGAAAGTCGCGGATCAACAGACGGGTGAGCGACATTACAGTCTCATTGGCATGACAACATAAGCCGCGCTTTGGCTGGCCGCATCTTCAATCTGTACGCTCGAAACGGAGTCGGTCAGCAGAATGCGCACATTCTCGCATTTCAGTGCATTGAGCACATCCAGCACGTAGCTGACGTTGAAGCCGATTTCCATCTCAGCCCCGGCGTAGGTAACGTCCAGAATCTCTTCTGCCTCTTCCTGCTCCGGGTTGTTGGCGGTGATTTTGATCTGGTTTTCACTCACGTACAGACGTACGCCGCGGAATTTCTCGTTCGAGAGAATCGCCGCGCGGGCAAACGCCTGCTTGAGGCTATCGCAGCCCGCTTCCAACGTTTTGTCCGGGTTCTTCGGCAATACGCGGCGATAATCCGGGAAACGGCCATCAACCAGCTTCGAAGTGAAGACAAAATCGCCCACGTGGGCACGGATGTTATTGCTGCCAATCTGCACCCGCAGCGGCGTGTCACCGCCGTCGAGCATACGCATCAGTTCAATCACGCCTTTACGCGGCACGATCACCGAATGGTTCGGCAGCGAGTCGCCAATCGGCATGGAACAGACCGCCAGACGGTGGCCGTCGGTGGCGACGGTACGCAGCTCTTCACCTTCGGTTTCGAACAGCATGCCGTTTAAGTAGTAACGAACGTCCTGATGCGCCATGGAGAACTGCGTGGCTTCAATCAGACGCTTCATCGTCGCCTGCGGAAGAGTGAATTCAACTTCACTCTGCCAGTCGTCCAGGTTCGGGAAGTCCGCAGCGGGCAGCGTGGAGAGCGAGAAACGGCTGCGGCCAGAGCGCACCAGCATGCGGTCGCCCTCCAGCTGCACGGCGATTTCAGCGCCTTCCGGCAACCCGCGGCAAATATCAAAGAATTTACGTGCCGGAACCGTGGTCGCGCCCGCGTCGTGCGGCTGCGTCAACGTAACGCGCGCGATCATTTCCATTTCCAGATCTGTACCGGTCAGCGACAGCGTACCGTCCGCGACCTGAAGCAGCAGGTTTCCGAGAATAGGCAGCGTTGGGCGGCCGCCTAATGGGCCACTCACCTGTTGCAGCGGTTTTAATAAATGTTCACGTTCAACGGTAAATTTCATAGCGTCACGATGATAATGTTCTGATTAGATTGGAAAAATCTTCTTTTATGTCGTGGCTTTCTTCGCGTAACTGCTCAATCTTGCGACAGGCGTGCAGCACGGTCGTATGGTCACGGCCACCAAACGCATCGCCGATTTCCGGCAGACTGTGGTTGGTTAACTCCTTTGCCAGCGCCATCGCCATCTGACGCGGACGCGCCACCGAGCGGGAACGACGTTTAGACAGTAAATCTGCCACTTTGATCTTGTAGTACTCAGCCACCGTCTTTTGAATATTGTCGATGGTGACCAGTTTTTCCTGCAATGCCAACAAATCGCGCAGCGCTTCACGCACAAAATCGATGGTGATCGCACGACCTGTGAAGTTGGCATTGGCGATAACGCGGTTCAGCGCCCCTTCCAGCTCACGCACGTTGGAGCGCAGGCGCTTGGCGATAAAGAACGCCACTTCACCCGGCAGGCGGATGTCGTTCTCATCGGCTTTCTTCATCAGGATCGCGACGCGGGTTTCCAGCTCCGGTGGCTCGATCGCCACGGTCAGGCCCCAGCCGAAGCGGGATTTCAGACGATCTTCAACGCCGTTGATCTCTTTAGGATAACGATCCGAGGTCAAAATGATCTGCTGATTACCTTCCAGCAGGGCGTTGAAGGTGTGGAAAAACTCTTCCTGCGATCGTTCTTTATTGGCAAAGAACTGGATGTCATCGATCAGCAGCGCGTCAACGGAACGGTAGTAGCGTTTAAACTCTTCGATCGCATTGTTTTGCAGGGCTTTTACCATGTCCTGAACGAAGCGCTCGGAGTGCATATACACCACTTTCGCATTCGGCTTACGCGCCATAATGCCGTTACCCACCGCGTGCAGAAGGTGCGTTTTACCGAGACCCGTGCCGCCATACAGGAACAGCGGGTTGTAAGCACCGCCGGGGTTATCGGCAACCTGACGGGCTGCCGCGCGCGCCAGCTGGTTCGACTTACCTTCAACGAAGTTATCGAACGTGTGTTTCACGTTAACGTTAGAGCGGTAGGTTGGCTCTGCGGGGGCAGGGACGTTATCCCAGCCCTGACGAGCAGGTGCAACGCGAGGCGCCGGAGCCGGAACAGCCTGAGCGGGCGCAGCCACATTCACGGTTTCACGTACGGTTTGGGTGACCGGCTTTGTGCCCACTTCAAAACGCAGCTGTGGGACATCTGACCCGCAAAAATCGTTCAGCAGGCCATTGATGTTATTAAGGTACTTGTCTCTTACCCAATCGAGCACAAAACGGTTTGGCGCATACAAAGCCAGCGTGTTATCGCTCAGCTCCGCCTGCAACGGGCGGATCCACATACTGAATTCTGTGGCTGGTAACTCATCCTGCAATCGGGCAAGACACTGCTGCCAAAGCGAAAGTGACACGGCGGACTCCACTCGAACAATAAAAGAAAACTATTGAATATTCATGATTGTTGGCGCACATCGACATGACCCTGTGTAAAGGGGGACGTGCGAATTGCTATCTGCAATTTATCCTGACCAGGATCCTGGGATCCCGATCGGGACCGCGGATCATAGCGTAAACTGAGCCAGAGATCTTCTGTTTCTCACAGATTCTTCCCGATTTATCCACAGGAAGATCCGAAACCGGGTAAGTGTAAACGATCCTGGCGCGAGTGCCCCGCGATTTAGCCCGCATATTGGAAAATTTAATGAGCAGCGACAATTTATTGCTTAAATGATCTAACGAAGATCCGGGACGATCCTTGCGCTTTGTTGGCGAGGCCGTATAATCCTCGACCCGGCGCGTGATGCTCATCTTCCTGCGTCGTCCGTTGCTCATTTTCCACGCGAAATCGTGCGGAAATACGCGGGAAATAAGGAAAGAGAATTGACTCCGGAGTGTACAATTATTACAATCCGGCCTCTTTAATCACCCACGGCTTCGGCGTCCGTCATTCGAAACTCGGTCGGGCATCCGCAAAAGTCATGAATTTTTTCAAGTTTAGGTAGAAATCGCCATGAAACGCACTTTTCAACCGTCTGTACTGAAGCGCAACCGTTCTCACGGCTTCCGTGCTCGTATGGCTACTAAAAATGGTCGTCAGGTTCTGGCACGTCGTCGTGCTAAAGGCCGCGCTCGTCTGACCGTTTCCAAGTAATAAAGCTAACCCCTGAGTGGTTAAGCTAGCATTTCCCAGGGAGTTACGTTTGTTAACTCCCACTCATTTCACTTTCGTCTTCCAGCAGCCACAACGGGCTGGCACGCCGCAAATCACCATCCTCGGCCGCCAAAATTCGCTGGGGCATCCCCGCATCGGTCTCACAGTCGCTAAGAAAAACGTTAAGCGTGCGCATGAACGCAACCGGATTAAACGTCTGACGCGTGAAAGCTTCCGTTTACGTCAGCACGAACTGCCTTCTATGGATTTCGTGGTGGTGGCTAAAAAGGGGGTTGCCGACCTCGATAACCGTGCTCTCTCGGAAGCGTTGGAAAAATTATGGCGCCGCCACTGTCGCCTGGCTCACGGGTCCTGATAGCCCTCATTCGGGTCTATCAACGCCTGATTAGTCCGCTACTCGGGCCGCACTGCCGTTTCACACCAACATGCTCAAGCTACGGAATTGAGGCATTGCGCAGGTTTGGAGTGATAAAAGGCAGTTGGTTGACGGTGAAACGCGTATTAAAATGCCACCCTTTACACCCCGGTGGAGACGACCCCGTCCCCCCAGGACCTTTTGATACCAGAGAACACTAACGATGGATTCGCAACGCAATCTTCTTATCATCGCTTTGTTGTTCGTGTCTTTCATGATCTGGCAGGCATGGGAGCAGGATAAAAATCCTCAACCCCAGCAGCAGACCACGCAGACCACGACCACCGCAGCGGGTAGCGCCGCCGACCAGGGCGTACCGGCCAGTGGCCAGGGGAAACAGATTACGGTTAAGACCGATGTGCTTGAGCTGACTATCAACACCCGTGGTGGTGATGTTGAGCAGGCGCTGCTGTTGACCTACCCGAAAGAGCTGAAGTCTAACGAACCGTTCCAGTTACTGGAAACCACACCGGAGTTTCTGTATCAGGCGCAGAGCGGCCTGACCGGTCGTGATGGCCCGGACAACCCGGCTAACGGTGCGCGTCCACTGTATAACGTCGAGAACGACACCTTTGTACTGGCCGATGGCCAGAACGAACTCGTTATCCCGATGACCTACACCGACGCGGCAGGCAACACCTTCACCAAAACCTTCACCCTGAAACGCGGTGAGTATGCGGTGAACGTGGGCTACAGCGTACAGAACGCCGGTGCGAAACCGCTGGAACTGTCTACCTTCGGTCAGCTGAAGCAGTCCATCAATCTGCCGTCACACCGTGACACCGGAAGCAGCAACTTTGCGCTGCATACCTTCCGTGGCGCGGCGTACTCCACGCCTGATGCGAAGTACGAGAAATACAAATTCGACACCATTGCCGATAACGAAAACCTGAACGTCAGCTCCAAAGGCGGTTGGGTCGCAATGCTGCAGCAGTATTTCGCGACCGCGTGGATCCCGAATAACGACGGTACGAATAACTTCTACACCGCGAACCTGGGCAACGGTATTGCAGCCATCGGCTACAAATCACAGCCTGTTCTGGTTCAGCCGGGTCAAACCGGTAAGCTGGCAAGCACCCTGTGGGTCGGCCCGGAAATTCAGGACAAAATGGCTGCCGTCGCGCCGCACCTGGATCTGACCGTTGATTACGGCTGGTTGTGGTTCATCTCTCAGCCGCTGTTTAAGCTGCTGAAGTTCATCCACAGCTTCCTGGGTAACTGGGGCTTCTCCATCATCGTTATCACCTTTATCGTTCGTGGCATCATGTACCCGCTGACCAAAGCGCAGTACACCTCCATGGCGAAGATGCGCATGCTGCAGCCGAAGATTCAGGCGATGCGTGAGCGTCTGGGCGATGATAAACAGCGTCAGAGCCAGGAAATGATGGCCCTGTATAAGGCAGAGAAAGTGAACCCACTGGGTGGTTGCTTCCCGCTGCTGATTCAGATGCCAATCTTCCTTGCGCTGTACTACATGCTGATGGGTTCCGTTGAGCTGCGCCACGCACCGTTCGCTCTGTGGATCCATGACCTGTCCGCACAGGACCCGTACTACATCCTGCCGATCCTGATGGGCGTGACGATGTTCTTCATCCAGAAGATGTCTCCGACCACCGTGACCGACCCGATGCAGCAGAAGATCATGACCTTTATGCCGGTCATCTTCACCGTGTTCTTCCTGTGGTTCCCGTCAGGTCTGGTGCTGTACTATATCGTCAGCAACCTGGTGACCATCATCCAGCAGCAGCTGATTTACCGTGGTCTGGAAAAACGTGGCCTGCATAGCCGCGAAAAGAAAAAGTCCTGATTCGGTAAGATAACGCTAAAATAAGGGCGGTCGATTGACCGCCTTTTTTATTTGTATTGAACGAGAGCAACCATGAGCCATAACGACACTATCGTCGCCCAGGCAACCCCACCGGGACGCGGTGGTGTAGGCATTCTGCGCATCTCCGGCCTGAAGGCGCGCGAGGTGGCTGAAGCGGTGCTGGGTAAATTGCCAAAGCCGCGCTACGCTGATTACCTGCCGTTTAAAGATGCCGACGGCACGCCGCTGGACCAGGGCATTGCGCTGTGGTTCCCCGGCCCGAACTCCTTTACCGGCGAAGACGTGCTGGAACTTCAGGGCCACGGCGGTCCGGTGATCCTCGACCTGCTGTTAAAACGTATTCTGACCCTGCCTGGCCTGCGCATTGCGAAGCCGGGCGAATTTTCCGAGCGTGCGTTCCTGAACGACAAGCTCGACCTGGCGCAGGCGGAGGCGATTGCTGACCTGATCGATGCCAGTTCTGAACAGGCGGCCCGCTCCGCGCTGAACTCGTTGCAGGGCGCGTTTTCCGCACGTGTGAATCACCTTGTGGAAGCACTTACTCACCTGCGAATCTATGTCGAAGCGGCTATCGACTTCCCGGACGAGGAGATCGACTTCCTCTCTGACGGTAAAATCGAAGCCCAGCTGAACCAGGTGATGAGCGATCTGGATGCCGTCCGCGCCGAAGCGCGTCAGGGCAGCCTGCTGCGTGAAGGGATGAAGGTCGTCATTGCTGGTCGCCCTAACGCCGGGAAATCGAGCCTGCTGAACGCCCTGGCGGGCCGTGAAGCGGCGATCGTCACCGACATAGCCGGGACCACCCGCGACGTGCTGCGCGAGCATATCCACATCGACGGGATGCCGCTGCACATTATCGATACCGCGGGTCTGCGCGATGCCAGCGACGAGGTTGAGCGCATCGGTATCGAGCGCGCCTGGCAGGAAATCAAGCAGGCCGACCGCGTGCTGTTTATGGTAGATGGCACCACGACCGACGCCGTTGACCCGGCGGAGATCTGGCCGGACTTTATCGCCCGTCTGCCGGCCAAACTGCCGATCACCGTAGTGCGCAACAAGGCAGACGTGACCGGCGAAACGCTGGGCATCAGCGATGTGAATGGTCACTCACTTATTCGCCTTTCGGCACGTACAGGGGAAGGCGTGGAAGCCCTGCGTAACCATCTCAAGCAGAGCATGGGCTTTGATACCAGCATGGAAGGCGGCTTCCTGGCGCGTCGCCGTCACCTGCAGGCGCTGGAAGAGGCGGCACGCCATCTTGACCAGGGCAAAGCGCAGCTGATTGGTGCGTGGGCGGGTGAACTGCTGGCGGAAGAGCTGCGTCTGGCGCAGCAGAATCTAAGCGAGATCACCGGGGAGTTTACGTCGGACGATCTGCTGGGACGGATCTTTTCGAGCTTCTGTATCGGTAAATAGTTTCCGCTAATTGATGGTGATTTCCTCTCAGGAAATCACCATTGTCCAAATGGCAACTCGCTTTAACCCTTTTCACCCCCTATTCTGCTTGCCTGCATTTATGGGGGGTTTATGGCGCGTTTTCTGTTTTGTAGTTTCGCATTAGTTCTGCTTTATCCGTCGGGTATTGATATGTATCTGGTGGGATTACCGCACATCGCCCGCGATTTGGGTGCCAGCGAAGCGCAGCTGCATATCGCGTTTTCGGCCTACCTCGCAGGAATGGCGTCGTCGATGGTCTTTGCCGGGAAGATCGCGGATAAGGCTGGCCGTCAGCCCGTCGCAATAACCGGAGCCATCATCTTTGCCCTGGCCTCTCTTCTCTGCTCACAGGCACAGAACAGCACCTTGTTCCTGGCAGGACGGTTCATCCAGGGCATTGGTGCCGGCGGCTGTTACGTGGTGGCGTTTGCTATTTTGCGCGACACCTTAAGCGCCCAGCGCCGTGCTAAGGTGCTCTCCATGCTGAACGGGATAACCTGCATCATTCCGGTGCTGGCACCGGTTGTAGGCTATCTGATCATGCTGAAATTCCCGTGGCAGAGCCTGTTCTGGACCATGGCTGCCATGGGCGCCCTGGTCTTTGTGCTGTCGATCGCCGTACTGAAAGAGACCCACCCGGGCTCGCAGAATCCCAGCCATACCGCGACCATTCATCCGGCAGAGAAACTTCTCAATCGCTTTTTCCTCAGCCGTCTGGCCGTAACCACGTTAAGCGTGGCGGTGATCCTGACGTATGTAAACGTTTCCCCGGTTTTGCTGATGGAGACCATGGGTTTCGATCGCGGTGAGTATTCCACGGTAATGGCATTAACCGCTATGGTCAGTATGGCCGTCTCATTTTCTACCCCCTTCGCGCTGAATATCTTCCGCCAGCGCACGCTGATGCTGACCTCTCAAGTACTGTTTCTCGCCACAGGTGTGGTTCTGGCAACCACCAGCTCTCATGCGCTGATGCTGGTGGGCATTACGCTCATCTGTGCCGGGTTCTCGGTTGGCTTTGGCGTGGCGATGAGTCAGGCGCTCGGCCCGTTCTCGCTGCGGGCAGGCGTGGCAAGCTCGGTGCTGGGGATCGCGCAGGTCTGCGGCTCGTCTCTGTGGATATGGCTGGCGGCGGTCATCGGACTTAACGCGCTCAATATGCTGATCGGGATTCTGATTGGCTGTAGCATAGTCTGCATCACCTTACTTATGGTCATCCAGCCCGCGGCACAGTATGAAGAAGCCCATCAGCAGTCTCGATCTTAACCTGTTGCTTTGCCTGCAGCTTTTGCTGCAGGAGCGCAGCGTCACCAAAGCCGCGAAGCGGATGAACGTGACGCCGTCGGCAGTGAGTAAATCGCTGGCCAGGCTGCGCGACTGGTTTGACGACCCGCTGTTTGTCAAAACGCCGTTAGGGCTGCTGCCTACGCCGCTGACGGTCAGCCTGGAGCAGGATTTGGCCGACTGGATGCAGATCGGCAACCAGATCCTCGATAAATCTCACCATGATTCGCCTGGCGGGCTGACGTTTGTGCTGGCCGCCGAAACGCCGCTGATGCTCATCCGCTTTAACGCCCTGCTTGAGCTGGTGAACCAGCGTTATCCGCAGGCGACGGTGAAGATGCGTCACTGGGATTACGACTCGCTGGACGCCATTACGCGCGGGGAAGTGGACGTTGGCTTCACCGGTCGCGAAACCCACCCGCGCTCGCGTGAACTGCTGAAGCTGATGCCGTGGTTTATCGACTACGAAATCCTGTTTAGCGACCGTCCATACGTCTATTTGCGTGAGGACCACCCCGCTCTGCAGGAGGAGTGGAATCTGGAGACCTTCCTGCGCTATCCCCATATCAGTATCTTCTGGGAACGGAGCGACACCTGGGCGCTGGATGAGGTGCTAAAAGAGATGGGGCGGGAGAGAAACATTGCCATGTGTTTGCCGGGCTTTGAGCAGTCGATGTTTATGGCGGCGCAGCCCGGTCATAACTATATCGCCACGGCTCCCCACTACTGTCGCCACTACAATGAACTCCACCAGCGGAAGCTGATCGCGCTTCCTATTCCCATTGACGAAGCGCAGGCTGAAAAGCTGACCGTTCCCTTCACGCTGATCTGGCATAAACGGAACAGCCATAATCCGAAAATCCTCTGGCTGCGGGAGACCATCAAGGCGTTGTACGGTGGCAGCGATCCAATTTTTGCCTAAGAAAATGTAAAGTTCGGCCTTCAGGCTTCTCTTACTCCGATTTACTGATTAAAACAGGAGTCAAGTTAAGCGATAATCATGTAACCGTTTAACCGATTACGACCATTATCAAGGAGCGAAAAATGGCAACGCACTTTGCAAGAGGGATACTTACAGAAGGACGTCTCGTATCGGCCAGACTCTCTTCAGCCTGTCACAGTGAGGCGCTCAAACTCCCCGAACACCGCAGGACGCGGTTTTTAGCCTCGAGAGCACTTCTCGCAGAACTGCTGTTTATGCTGTACGGCACCAGCGAACTGCCGGAGATCGTCACGCAACCAGAAGGCCGCCCGGTCTTTGCTGACCCGGAACTCCCCCGTTTTTCCATTGCCTATACGGGCAATATCATTGGCGTGGCGCTGACCACCGAAGGGGATTGCGGGCTGGATATGGAGCTTCAGCGTGCGACGCGGAGCTTCCACGGCGCAAGCCCGCACGATGACTACCCGCTCTCCAGTAATGAGAAGCTGTGGGTACGCAACCAGAACGACTCCGTCGAGGCCAGAGCCCAGCTCATCACCCTGCGCCAGAGTATTCGCAAGCTCTGCGGATGCGCTTCAGACGACGCCAGTCTGTTGCAATTGTTGCCTGGCTCCGGACGCCTGCGTGCCGCTAAAGCCACGCTTGTAGAGGCGCTCAGCGATGCAGAAGATGTGTTGATATGGTCTGTTGCAGTTAGCCCAGCCATCGAACGGCTAAAGATTTGGGAATTTGACAGTAAAGAGGGATGGAATAGCCTTCCGGATGTGCCCGAGCGCGCCAACGAGCCCGCCGCACGCCTGATGCGTTTAACCAGTTTACCGGCAGAAAAAGCATTTACCCATAGCTGATCCAATCAGGGTCATCATGATGAAACAGGAGTAATCATGTCTGATACGTTGAAAGTAGTTACGTTACTGGGAAGCCTGCGCAAAGGTTCATTTAACGGAATGGTTGCCCGCACGCTGCCGCAGTTGGCCCCGGCAGGTATGGAAATTAGCGCCCTGCCATCTATTGGCGATATCCCGCTGTATGATGCAGATGTCCAGCAGGAAGAGGGGTTCCCGCAGAGCGTGGAGGCGATAGCCGAGCAGATCCGCCAGGCCGACGGTGTGGTCATTGTCACGCCGGAGTATAACTACTCGGTTCCGGGTGGCCTGAAGAACGCGATTGACTGGTTATCCCGTTTACCGGAGCAGCCGCTGTCTGGCAAACCGGTGCTGATCCAGACCAGCTCAATGGGCGCGATTGGTGGCGCACGCTGCCAGTATCACCTGCGTCAGATCCTGGTGTTCCTGGATGCGATGGTGATGAACAAGCCGGAATTTATGGGCGGTGTGATTCAAAACAAGGTCGACCCGCAGACGGGTGAAGTGGTGGATCAGAGCACGCGTGACCATCTCTCTGGCCAGCTGACCGCGTTTGGGGATTATATTAAGCGGGTGAAGGCGTAAGCCGGAGCGGCCTGATGCCCTCACCCTGGCCCTCTCCCACGTGGAGAGGGAACAAACCTGTTTATTTCGCGTCAATAAACACAATCTTCAACACAAACAGCACCGCAACGATAATCACGCACGGGCTGAGTTCGCGGAAGCGGCCGGTACCGATCTTCATCACACAGTAAGAGATAAAGCCCAGCGCGATACCTTCGGTGATCGAGAAGCTGAACGGCATCATCACGGCAGTAATAAAGGCCGGCACCGCTTCGGTTAAATCTTCCCACTTCACGCGCGCCAGGCTCGAGGTCATCAGCACGCCCACGTAAATCAGCGCGCCGGCAGCCGCATACGGTGGAACCATACCCGCCAGCGGAGAGAGGAAGATCACCAGCAGGAACAGGATACCCACCACCACCGCCGTCAGGCCGGTACGGCCACCCACGGACACGCCGGAAGAGGATTCAATGTAAGCGGTAACAGATGAGGTGCCAATGAAAGAACCCGCCACGGAAGAGATGCTGTCCACATACAGCGCCTGCTTCATGCGCGGGAATTTGCCTTTCTCGTCAGCCAGACCCGCTTTGTCCGTCACGCCAATCAGCGTACCGGAGGAGTCAAACAGGTTGACCAGCATGAAGGAGAAGATCACGCCCGCCAGGCCCAGGTTCAGGGAACCCGCCAGGTCAACGTGACCAATCACGGTAGAGACGCTCGGCGGCGCAGAGACAATACCGCTGTAATGCACGTCACCCAGCATCCAGCCCAGCAGCGTGGTCACAATGATAGAGACCAGCACCGCAGCGTGGATGTTGCGCGACGCCAGGATCGCGATGATGAAGAAGCCCAGCACGCCCAGCAGCACGCTGTGCGAGGTCAGGTTACCGATGCTCACCAGCGTTTCCGGGTTCGCCACGATCACACCGGCGTTTTTCAGCCCCATCATGCCGATGAACAGACCGATACCGCTGGTGATACCCACGCGCAGGCTCACCGGGATATTGGCAATCATCCAGTAGCGGACGCGGAAGATGGTCAGCAGCAGCAGGCCGACCGCACCCCAGAAGATAGCGCCCATACCAACCTGCCACGGCAGGCCCATCGCCTGAACCACCACGAACGCGAAGAACGCATTCAGGCCCATAGCGGGTGCCAGCGCCACGGGCAGGTTAGCGAAAACGCCCATCAGGATGCTGCCAAGGGCCGCGATCAGACAGGTGGTAACAAAGACGGCGCTGGTGTCCATGCCAGCGACGCCCAGAATTTGCGGGTTCACAAAAACGATATAGACCATCGTCAGGAAGGTGGTGAAACCGGCGATCACTTCGGTGCGTGCCGTTGTGCCGTGCTCGCGCAGTTTGAATACGCGCTCAAGCAGACCCTGACCAGATGTCTGGGTTGTGTGTTGTTGACTCATCATCAATTTCCGAACAAGGAGGGAAAATTCGTCGCTATCCTATACCAAAATGCGACAATAGTGGCGGTTACGGGATACTTTTTTCATTGATTATGCTTATACGGCAACGATTGCGTCTCGTAAATCTGTCGTACGTAAACGTTAAACTTGTTAAAAGGGAAGGGCATGTCCGGAATTGAAGCGGTATTTTTCGACTGTGACGGTACGCTGGTCGACAGTGAGGTCATTTGTTCCCGCGCGTATGTCGCCATGTTCCAGGAATTTGGCATTACGCTCGATCTCGAAGAGGTGTTCAAACGCTTTAAGGGCGTGAAGCTGTACGAGATCATCGACATCATTAACGAAGAGCACGGGGTGGATCTGGCGAAAGCGGAGCTGGAACCAGTGTACCGCGCCGAGGTCGCACGCCTCTTCGACTCAGAACTGGACGTTATTGCCGGGGCTAACGCGCTGCTGGATGCGATGACGGTGCCAATCTGCGTAGTTTCCAACGGTCCGGTCAGCAAAATGCAGCATTCACTGGGCAAGCTTGAAATGCTGCACCACTTTCCGGAAAAACTGTTCAGCGGCTACGATATTCAGCGCTGGAAGCCCGATCCGGCCCTGATGTTCCACGCGGCGAAAGCGATGAACGTCAACGTGGAGAACTGCATTCTGGTGGATGACTCGCCTGCGGGTGCCCAGTCGGGGATTGATGCAGGGATGGAGGTTTTTTACTTCTGTGCCGATCCGCACAACAAGCCGATCGATCATCCAAAAGTGACGACCTTTACCGATCTGGCGCAATTGCCAGAGTTGTGGAAGGCACGCGGGTGGGATATTACGCGTTAAGCTAACGTAGGGCGGGTAAGCGCCAGCGCCACCCGCCACAACCATCACTCTTTCGGATCTTTACCCGCCAGCAGCTTGTCCAGCTCGTCGCCGCCCACGTGACGGAAGTCCTGTCCCTTCACGAAGTAGAAAATATATTCGCAAATGTTCTGGCAGCGGTCGCCGATACGCTCGATTGAGCGCGCGCAGAACAGGGCCGTCAGCACGCTTGGGATGGTACGGGAATCTTCCATCATGTAGGTCATCAGCTGACGCACAATGCCTTCATACTCCTGGTCGACTTTCTTGTCTTCACGGTAGATACGCACCGCTTCGTCCAGATCCATACGCGCAAAGGCATCCAGCACGTCGTGCAGCATCTGCACAGTGTGGCGGCCCAGCGACTCCAGGCTCACCAGCAGCGGCTGATGCTGCTGGGAAAACTTCTCCAGCGCGGTGCGGCAGATTTTATCCGCCACGTCACCAATACGTTCCAGCTCGGCGATGGTTTTAATGATCGCCATTACCAGACGCAGGTCGCTCGCGGTCGGCTGACGCTTGGCGATAATACGCACGCAGGCTTCATCGATCGCCACTTCCATCATGTTGACGTTATGGTCGCCTTCGATGACGCGCTTCGCCAGCTCGCTGTCCTGGTTATGCATTGCCGTAATCGCATCAGAAAGCTGCTGCTCGACCATGCCACCCATGGTCATCACCTGCGTGCGAATACTTTCCAGCTCTGCGTTGAACTGGCCTGAAATGTGTTTATTAAGATTGAGGTTGTCCATGGTTTCTCCACATGCACTAAGGCAAATCAACCGTAGCGGCCAGTAATATAATCTTCGGTTTGTTTCTTCGCGGGCCGGGTGAACAGCGCGTCCGTATCGCTGAACTCAATCAACTCGCCCAGGTACATAAACGCCGTGTGATCTGAGCAACGCGCAGCCTGCTGCATGTTGTGGGTCACGATAACCACGGTGTAATCCTGCTTCAGCTCGGTGATCAGCTCTTCAATACGGCCGGTTGAGATCGGGTCCAGCGCTGAACATGGTTCATCCAGCAGCAACACTTCCGGGCGAATGGCGATACCGCGCGCAATGCACAGACGCTGCTGTTGACCACCGGAGAGAGAGTACCCGCTCTGATGAAGTTTATCTTTGGTTTCGTTCCATAATGCGGCCTTGGTCAATGCCCACTGCACGCGCTCGTCCATGTCCGCACGGGAGAGCTTCTCAAACAGGCGAACGCCAAACGCGATGTTGTCATAGATGGACATCGGGAACGGCGTCGGTTTCTGGAACACCATCCCCACTTTAGCGCGCAGCAGGGCGATATCCTGGGCCTGGGTCAGAATGTTTTCGCCATCCAGGATAATTTCACCTTCAGCGCGCTGCTCCGGATAGAGCGAATACATTTTGTTAAAGGTACGCAGCAGCGTGGACTTGCCACAGCCAGACGGACCGATGAATGCCGTGACCTGGTTCTTCGCGATATCCAGGTTGATGTTCTTCAGGGCATGGAATTTGCCGTAGTAGAAGTTCAAATCACGAACCTGAATCTTACCCGGGGCAGTATCAACCATACTCATTGACTCATTTCCTCATTCGGCGCCGCGAGCTGCCGCGCCGTAAAAAATTAACCGTGTTTCTTCTTCGCGAAAATGACGCGCGCCAGAATGTTCAGCAACAGTACGCAAAGGGTGATGATCAGCACCCCGGCCCAGGCCAGCTGCTGCCATTCCGCGAATGGGCTCATCGCAAATTTAAAGATCGTCACCGGCAGGTTGGCGATCGGCTGCATCATGTCCGTGCTCCAGAACTGGTTGGAGAGGGCAGTAAACAGCAGCGGTGCCGTTTCACCAGCAATACGGGCGATAGCCAGCAGGATGCCGGTCATGATCCCGGAGACCGACGCTTTGAGGGTGATCGCAGAAATCATTTTCCATTTCGGCGTACCCAGCGCGTAAGCTGCTTCACGCAGGCTATCCGGCACCAGTTTCAGCATGTTTTCGGTGGTACGAATTACGATAGGCACCTGCAGCAGCGCCAGCGCAATTACGCCCGCCCAGCCGGAGAAGTGTTCCATTTGCGCGACTACAATGGTGTAAACAAACAGGCCCACGACAATCGACGGAGCGGAAAGCAGGATGTCGTTAATGAAGCGAATCACCTCTGCCAGCCAGGATTTACGCCCGTACTCGGCCAGGTAGATGCCGGCCATGATGCCCAGCGGCGTACCGAAAACGGTCGCCCACAGGATCAGCAGGCCGCTGCCCGCCAGGGCGTTCGCCAGACCACCACCCGCCGTATTTGGCGGCGGCGTCATCTCGGTGAACAGCGCCAGAGACATTCCATCAATACCACGGGTGATGGTGGACATCAGGATCCAGATCAGCCAGAACAGGCCGAATGCCATCGTTGCCATGGAAAGCGTCAGCGCAATGCGGTTTTTAAAACGACGCTTCGCCTGCATTTTGCGGCGAGATTCGGCAAGCTGGGCGGTGCTTTGCATTTCGAGAGTTGCCATCAGCGTGCCCCCTCATTTTTCGCGAGACGCAGGATCATTAGCTTGGAAATCGCCAGAACAATGAAGGTGATAACGAACAGAATCAGCCCCAGTTCCATCAGCGCTGCGACGTGAAGCCCGGATTCCGCTTCGGCAAATTCGTTTGCCAGCGCGGAGGTAATACTGTTACCCGGCATATAGAGTGAAGCGCTGTCGAGCTGGTAGGTGTTACCGATGATAAAGGTGACCGCCATAGTTTCACCCAGCGCGCGACCTAAGCCCAGCATTACGCCGCCGATCACCCCATTTTTGGTGAACGGAAGGACAATGCGCCAGATAACTTCCCAGGTGGTACAGCCGATGCCGTAGGCCGACTCTTTCATCATCACCGGGGTTTGTTCGAAGACATCGCGCATTACCGCCGCAATGTACGGAATAATCATGATGGCGAGGATCACACCTGCCGCCAGAATACCGATACCGAATGCCGGGCCAGAGAACAGGGCTCCCACAAACGGAACGGCGGAGAGAACATTACCTACCGGCTCCTGGAAGTACGTGGCAAACAGCGGCGCAAAGATAAACAGGCCCCACATGCCGTATACGATACTTGGGATGGCCGCCAGCAGTTCGATGGCAATACCCAGCGGGCGACGCAGCCAGCCCGGCGCCAGTTCCGTCAGGAACAGCGCAATACCGAAGCTTACCGGAACCGCAATCAGCAGGGCGATGAACGAGGTCACCAGCGTGCCGTAAATCGGCACCAGCGCACCGTAGATATCGTTCGGCGCGTCCCACTCTTTGGTCCACAGGAAGGAGAAACCGAATTTCTGAATGCTCGGCCAGGAGGAGAAAATCAGAGACACGATAATGCCGCCCAGCAGCAATAGCACAATCAGCGCAGCCAGTTTGACCAGCGCGCCGAAAATCATGTCACCTTTTTTACCCGGAGGGTTAAATGCAGGCTTGGTTGCAGCCATAAATCACTCTTCTGTTAAACGCGTTTACGAAATCGGCGGGTAAGCGCAAGCGCCACCCGCCATTTTCGTCAGAATGCTAAATTAATACAATGCTTTACCGCTGCTGTCTTTCACGTTGGTTTTCCATGCAGCACGAATCTGCTCAACCACGCTGTCTGGCAGGCTGGCGTAATCCAGGTCGTTAGCCTGTTTGCCGCCGTTTTTGTATGCCCAGTCGAAGAACTTGAGCACTTCAGCGCCCTGCTCAGGTTTCTTCTGCTCTTTGTGCACCAGGATGAAGGTGGTAGAGGTGATTGGCCATGCATCATCGCCCTTCTGGTTAGTCAGATCCTGTGCGAAGGATTTGCTCCAGTCCGCGCCCTTAGCGGCGTTAGCAAAGTTCTCTTCGGTCGGGCTAACCGGTTTGCCGTCGGCAGAAACCAGTTTGGTGTAGGACAGGTTGTTCTGCTTCGCGTAGGCATATTCTACGTAGCCGATGGAGCCCGGCAGACGCTGTACGAACGCGGCGATACCATCGTTACCTTTACCGCCCAGACCGGTAGGCCAGTTAACGGTAGAGCCGGAGCCGACTTTAGATTTCCACTCTTCGTTCACTTTTGCCAGGTAGCTGGTGAACACGAAAGAGGTGCCGGAACCATCCGCGCGGCGAACCACGGCGATGTTCTGGGAAGGCAGCTTCAGGCCTGGGTTGAGTTTGGCGATCGCTTCGTCATCCCATTTTTTGATTTTGCCCAGGTAGATGTCACCCAGCGTTTTGCCGTCCAGCACCAGCTCGCCCGACTTCACGCCCGGCAGGTTGATGGCCAGGACCACGCCACCGATCACGGTAGGGAACTGGAACAGGCCTTCCTGAGCCAGTTTGTCATCAGACAGCGGAGCGTCGGATGCGCCGAAATCAACGGTATTCGCGGTAATTTGTTTTACGCCACCGGAGGAGCCGATACCCTGATAGTTAACCTTGTTACCGGTTTCTTTCTGGTAGGTATCCGCCCATTTGGCATACACCGGCGCAGGGAAGGTTGCACCAGCGCCAGTCAGGCTTGCTGCTGCAAAAGCAGAGAAAGCGCTCAGAGATAAGGTCGCGGCGACAACAGTTGCGACAGTGGTACGCATAACTTTCATAATGTCTCCTGCAAGGATTTCGTAAATCATTGTTTAAGTGGCTACGATGAGCAAAATAGGACAAACAGGTGACAGATAAATGTACGAAATATGACAGTTTTATGACAATCAACGTGTTTGAGTTAAGCTAATGATTTTAATAAAAATAAAATCATATCCCTGTCATGATAATGTCACACTGAGATGCGTTAAGCCTGGTTCAAAGATGTGAATATGACAACGGCTGTCATAAACAGCCGTTGTCATTAATTTTGAATTTCGAGGGTCAGGGTTGCCCAGGCTTCAAAGGCGCCGGGCTTCGGAATACTCCCCGTCGCGCTGGCCGGGGCAGCAGAGAAGGTGAGCGAGTTAACTTCGGCGCCCCCCTGGTTGGCTCCCATATCCATCTCCATGCTCCCCCCATTGACGTTGACGACGCGGTCCCATTTATCATAAATAACGATCCCTACGTCATCATTGCCGTTCACTTTCATCATCGTGGCGTCAGCGTCAACGGGATCGGCATGGAAAGCGGATCGGACGATGTTCTCATCCAGCATGCCGGTACATTTCACCTGTATCATCTTGCGGATTTTGCGGCTACCGACCGCCTCGCCTTTGGTGGCGGAAAACGCGCTGGCGGGAATTTTTCCAAAATCAATTTCCAGCGACTGACCCGGCGCGATCTCGCAGTTTTGCGGTACCACGATGTCTCCGGCAATTTTTATTTCGGCGAGCTTCTCGGTACTTGCCAGAGAGGACGCTTCATCGATACCGCCATAGAGCGTGGCAATCGTCGTACCCGGAACGGTAACTTTTCCAATAAAGGGCTTGTCGATTAAAAACGATAATTTTACCTGAGAACCGGTATCAAGCGTTGCCTCTGAGCCTTCTTCACCGGAGGCATAGCAGTAAAGACCGGATGTCACCCGGTTGGGCTCGGCCTCAAAGGGAACGGGAAGGTAGTCGCGTCCCAACACGTGAATAGAGGACGCAATGCTGAGCTGGTCGTTCAACCTGTAGTAGGTATACCCGTTTTTTACGGTATCAACGCTTAAGGGCGAACGCGCGGTGAAGTAGATGCTACGAAAAGTGGTGGTGAAATGGGTCAGGCAGTTACATCCCAGTTTATACCGGGAAGGCGATTGCAGGGTCGTCAGATCGCGCACCTCGGTTCCCGCCTGATTTTTATCTGCCGGTATCTCTGCCCCGTTAAGATTAAGGTTGAAAATATAGGTGCCGCCGATGGCGAAACACACCCCGCCTTCTGTCGTCGCGGCGTGGGAAAAAGGGGTAAAAAGCAGCATGGCGACTGCTATAAAAGTGATACGTCGTTTCATCTCATTTCCCTATTGGCACACGACCGCTGTTTGAACCAGTTCAACACCCGTTGGTTTGGGGAACTGATAATGGACCTTGCAAGGTTTTGTCTTTTCACTCCCCCACTTCAGCGTGAACGTTCCCTCTTCCGGCATGCCCGAAAGATAGAGTTCGCCATTCTCGCCGGTAATGCCCGACACGCTGCCCGTCGCCAGTTCGGCAGACGCCACTGCGCCAAAGGGAACCGGTTTGCCGTTGGCCTGTGTGACCTCAAAGAGCACGCGATAGCCAACGTGGGTGATAAATTCCGCCCGCACCACCGCACCTCGCGTGGGGATGACGTTAAGCACGCTGTTCTCCAGCTCGACGTTCGCTTTTTCAAAATAGCCGCTCTCAATTTCCACACGGTTTTCATCGTAAGCGTTAAGCTGCGTTTGAACGGTGTAGCCTCGCCAGTCGGTTGCCGTACCGGTGCCGTTTTCCATTGCCAGACCGGCTGCACCGGGTGCTTTAATCAGCGCCACGGTTTCGCCCATCTCCTGCGAGAACGTCACTCCATCGCCATGCAGCAGGATCCCGCCGCGCGCGCCGTAGTTGAGCCGCTGGCTGTCCTGGTTGTAGTCATAGCTGCCGTTAACCGAACCATAGGTTCCGTCATATCCCACCCCCGCGCTGCTGCTGTACACACTGTCATCCGCATCCCAGGACTGCTGGAGGTTCCAGGAGAGATTACGGTTATCAAGCGCCGTACCGTTCAGGCCAAGCTGGTGCATTCCTTTTCCGCTGTTGTTCTGCGTGAGGCCGTAGCTCACATAGCTGTCCGGCAGCAATGCTGACAGCGGCACGGAGAACGACAGCATAAAAACCTGTTCGCTTTCTCGATCGTCGCTATCTGTATACTCCGCGCTCTGCGCCGTGGTGATGGAATCGCTGTAGTTCCAGGAGAGGTTCCAGGAAAGCGACCGCCAGACATTGCTGTAGCCAAGCTGAACCAGGCGTTCAACTTCGTCGGTTTTCCAGTACTGCTGGCGGCTCAGCGTGAGATAAATGTTCCCCATGCCATCGCCGAAATTCTGCGTCCAGGACCCTTCAAGCCGGCTGCGTCGGTTGCCCGTTACCCAGAAATCGCGCTGACTGTTCTGGCGTGACGCCCATTCATTGAGGGTGTAGTAGCCCTGTGTTGAGTAGCGATACCCCACCAGCCTCAGCGTGGTATCCGTCTCATCAAACCGTTTCGAATAGAGAAAACGCCAGGACTGGCCGGACTCCTCTGAGTCCTCGTCCGTAAACTGCGCGCGTGCCTGGGTGATATCGACGGAAAACGCGCCAACTGCACCCATATCTTTGCCGACCCCCACCGCTGCCGAGCGATACGCTTCCGCGGCCTGCACGCCACCGTATACCGTTATCCCGGCAGGAAAGCCGTGCAGAACCTGCGCCTGAAAAACGTTGGGCTGGAATTCGCTTTGATCGCGCAGTTCACCCGCGCTGATATCAACGTCGGTCTGATCTTCACGCTTGAGGATGGCCAGCGAGGCGTAGGGCTGCGTGAAGTGTTGCTCACTGCCGTCTTCTTCTTTTATGGTCACGTCCAGGTCGCCGCCGGAGCTGGTGGTGTTTAAATCTTTAAGCGCAAATGGCCCCTGCGGCACGGCAGATTGATAAATGACGTAGCCATTCTGCCGAATAATCACCGTCGCATTGCTTTTCGCTACGCCCCGGACGACCGGCGCAAAGCCCGTCAGGCTGGAAGGAAGCATTTCATCATCGGTATACAGGCGCACGCCGCGCACCTGGGTACTGTCAAAGACATCGCTTGCGGTCCAGGTATCACCCAGCATGATCTGGCTGCGTAACGTCGCAAGGTTTCGCTGCACATAGGTGCTGATGGAATGGTAATCCGAATGACCGTCGATGATGTTTAGCGTGCTGTAATTGCGTAAACGCCACGCGCCAATGTTCGCCCCGTTTCGCAGGTTCAGGTAGTAGAAATCGCTGTTGTCGTCATCATCAGACTGCAATGTGCTGGAGCCGGAAAAGTCATAGTTCATCATTAGCGCATTAATACCTTCATCCCAGCGGGCAGGATTGATGGTGCCGCGGGCGGTGGTATCAATGTAAATCTGCGGCAGCGTGACGTTGAGCAGCAGCTTATCGGTATCGAATGTCCATGTGGCGCCAGGGATCAGCGGGGTAGGGTCCACACAGGCGTTTTCGTCCAGGCGATCCAGCGAACCGATCGCCGCCACCTTAGCCCCGAGCTCCGCAAGCACCGTCCTGACGTGCTTAAAACAGGGATGCAGCCTATCGCCAGCCTTATCTTCAATAAAGGTGACCTCCCGGCTACCGATAAACTCATCGTTAACATGAATATCAACCTTATAAGAGCCCGCAGGTAACGTATTGGCGCGGTTAAACTGGTGGATATCAACATCCACCGGATGGTCAATTTCAAGAAGCGCAGGGTTAAAGATATCTTTTGCCAGCGTCACGCCTGAAAAGCCGAGAGATACCCCCGAGGCCAGCGCAATGAAAAAACGGAAACACCCCATATCAAACATCCCTATGTTTACAGCGTGACGTGAATTTCCTGACTGATTGCCCCAAAATCGTTAACGAAACGCCAGACCAGCGCGCGGCCGTTAATGCCATCCGGAAGCGGCAAACGCACGGTGTCAAAAGGGGGAATAATATTTAACGTAACGTCTTTACCATCGACGGTAACATTCATAACGTTAATATGTAGCGGGCTCGGATTTTCAATCACGAGCTGCCGGTTTTGAACACGCCATTTAACCTTCGCCGCAGCCCGTTCAGGCGTGATATTCAGGGTCGCCGGACGCCAAAAAAGTTTTATCTGCGTCTTAATCGCAATTTCGAGCGAATTGGGGTTTGAACTGGACGGCGGAATATTTTTGATGTTGAGCCAGAACAGCGATTCCCGATCGTGAGGCAGTTCGCCCTTCACTTTCATGATGCGCAATACTTTCTCCTGCCCGGCCTCCAGCCTTGAAACCGGCGGAATAACGGTAAAAGGAGGTTTATTCGACGCTGTATCGCCTTTAAAAGGATCGACCCACGTCTGTATGAGATAAGGCGTGGTCGCTTCGTTATTTTTTATGCTAATTGTCGCATCGGATTTATCGCTACTATAAACAACGCGGGTTCCGCCAATAATGACGCCAGCCGTCGACAAGGGTGTTAAAAATGAAAAAGAGAGCATGATGAACAGAGTCAACAAACGCCGTAAATACATCAGTTATCCTCACATCCTGTGGAGGAGCCTGCAAAAGGATAAAACAGGCTCCTGGCGAACAGCTGAAGATTATTTCAGGTATTCAATGGTGAACTGGGAATCCGCGTTCGCTGTACCCGGCGTAACCGTAGCCAGCGTCTGCACAAACTTCGCTTTAAAGCCCATGTCCGCTTTGCCGTCGGTGATAGCAACATAATTTGAATTGTTATACAGCGGGATCGCCGTATCATCGTTCAGGTTGAAGAGCTTGATTGCAACGCCGGTAGCCGTAACGGCTTCACCTTCGCCGGTGTAAATACCGTCAGTATCCGCTTCACCGTTAACAGGCGTGCCAATAGACAAATATCCTTTGCCGATGGTGTCTTTATCTTCTGTTCCGTCAAAACGAACTGCTGCCTGAGTATAGGTTGCAGGGCATTTCTCCAGTTTAATATGGAAATCTTTTACTGACGCCGTTGAGTCAATGCCGGAGAACGTCGTTTTGGCAACGCGGCCGATATTCACCGTCTGATCGGCGGTATCAGGCGTCACTTCACACGTTGAATCAATAACCTCTCCGCGGAAATGAACCGTACCATCCGCAGCAAATGATTGTCCTGCCATTAACGCCGATGCGAGTGCAATCGCCACCGTAATTCCATTATTTTTCATGATAACTCCATTAATTAAATCAATATTGCGTTTATCATAAAGACAACGCCATCCCAAATGCGATGAAATAATATTCTTCGGGAAGAATGATCTTCAAGGGGGGAGTTTAAATTAATGGAATAATGACGAACCAGAGCTGGAATAATAATAGAGAAAAACAAATATAATATTATTTTTGCTTTATCATTAAAATTCCTTTTCAGTATACACATAAAAAGGACACATATTTTATAAACAAACCATTTTTAGGATTCCGTTAATAAAAGCTGATCGTTTAGTGATCAAAATAGAAAATACTAATGCTCAGAAGCAATCTCGTTCATTATTCACACAATAAAGTAACGAAATACGTCAGAGTAAGATGATTGATAGCAAAGAGAAAGCTGATGAGAAAAAAGTAAGGAAGAAATGGCTACACGTCGTGTAGCCATTAACAGAAGGGATTATTCTACGGTGACCGATTTCGCCAGGTTACGCGGCTGGTCAACGTCGGTGCCTTTGATCAGCGCCACGTGGTAAGCCAGCAGCTGCAGCGGAACGGTGTAGAAGATCGGTGCAATCACCTCTTCAACGTGCGGCATCTCGATGATGTGCATATTGTCGCTGCTGGCGAAACCGGCATCTTTATCAGCGAAGACGTACAGCACGCCGCCGCGGGCACGCACCTCTTCGATGTTGGATTTCAGTTTTTCCAGCAGTTCGTTGTTCGGTGCGACAACAATGACCGGCATATCCGCGTCAATCAGCGCCAGCGGGCCATGCTTAAGCTCACCTGCCGCGTAGGCTTCCGCGTGGATGTAGGAGATCTCTTTCAGCTTCAGTGCGCCTTCCAGCGCAATCGGGTACTGATCGCCACGACCCAGGAACAGGGCGTGATGTTTGTCAGAGAAATCTTCCGCCAGCGCTTCAATGCGTTTGTCCTGAGACAGCATCTGCTCAATACGGCTCGGCAGCGCCTGGAGACCGTGAACGATGTCGTGCTCAACGGAAGCATCTTCGCCTTTCAGACGCGCCAGCTTCGCCACCAGCATCAGCAGAACGGTCAACTGAGTGGTAAACGCTTTGGTGGAGGCCACGCCGATTTCGGTACCCGCTTTGGTCATCAGCGCCAGATCGGACTCACGCACCAGGGATGAGCCCGGGACGTTACAGATGGCCAGCGAGCCCAGATAACCCAATTCCTTAGACAGACGCAGCGCTGCCAGCGTATCCGCCGTTTCGCCGGACTGGGAAAGGGTGATCATCAGGCTGTTACGACGCACCGCAGACTTGCGATAGCGGAACTCAGACGCGATTTCCACGTCGCATGGCACGCCCGCCAGGGATTCAAACCAGTAGCGAGAGACCATACCGGAGTTATATGAGGTACCGCAGGCTACGATCTGAATATGTTCAACCTTGCCGAGCAGTTCGTTGGCGTTTGCCCCCAGCTCGCTCAGATCCACCTCGCCGTGGCTGATGCGCCCGGTCAGAGTGTTTTTGATAGCGTTCGGCTGCTCGTAGATCTCTTTCTGCATGTAGTGACGGTAAGCGCCTTTGTCGCCCGCGTCGTATTGCAGGTTAGATTCGATCTCCTGACGCTTCACCTGCTCGCCTTTGGTGTCGAAGACGGTCACGCTGCGGCGCGTCACTTCCGCGATATCGCCCTCTTCCAGGAAGATAAAGCGACGGGTGACCGGCAGGAGCGCCAGCTGATCGGAGGCGATAAAGTTTTCACCCATGCCCAGACCGATAACCATCGGGCTACCGGAACGCGCGGCCAGCAGGGTAGATGGATCGCGGGAGTCCATGATCACCGTACCATACGCACCGCGCAGCTGAGGGATAGCGCGCAGCACCGCATCACGCAGCGTACCGCCCTTTGCCAGCTCCCAGTGCACCAGGTGAGCAATCACTTCGGTGTCGGTTTCAGAGACGAAGGTATAGCCGCGCGCTTTCAGTTCTTCGCGCAGCGGTTCGTGGTTTTCGATAATGCCGTTATGCACCACCACGATGTGTTCAGACACATGCGGGTGCGCGTTACCTTCAGACGGTTCGCCATGCGTCGCCCAGCGGGTGTGCGCGATACCGGTACCACCGTGCAGCGGGTGTTCTTCCGCGGCCTGGGCCAGCATCTGCACTTTACCGAGACGACGCAGACGGGTCATATGCCCTTCTGCATCGACGACAGCCAGACCGGCAGAGTCGTAACCACGGTATTCCAGACGACGTAAACCTTCGAGAAGGATTTCAGCAATATCACGCTGCGCAACTGCGCCAACAATTCCACACATATTTTAGATTCCGAATTTAGGCATTATGCCTGCGTTGTCGCTGACCTGTATTTACCCTTTCCGGGCGCCCCGAGCCTTGTAGAGAGTGGGGTTATTTTTATGGGTACTGCTTGTGGGGGAAGATATATATTTATCTCCTCTCCCGGGTTTGCCTGATGACGGCTACGCCTTATCAGGCCTACTCAATCGTAGGGCGGGTAAGCGTAGCGCCACCCGCCTTGTTGTTACTTTTTCTTCACCGGGCGTTTCCAGCCCTGCTTGTGTACCTGCGGCACGCGGCTTAACACCAGCTCGTTATCCGCTACGTCGCGCGTGACGGTTGTGCCGGCGGCAATGGTCACGCCGTTACCCACGGTAACCGGTGCCACCAGCTGCGTGTCCGAGCCCACGAACACGTCATCGCCGATGATGGTTTTAAACTTATTGGCGCCGTCATAGTTACAGGTAATGGTTCCTGCACCAATATTCACGTTATCGCCAATCTCCGCGTCGCCCAGATAGGTCAAATGACCGGCTTTCGAGCCTTTACCCAGACGCGCTTTTTTCATTTCCACGAAGTTGCCCACGTGCGCGCCTTCCAGCAGCTCAGCGCCCGGGCGCAGACGCGCAAACGGGCCGATGGTACACGCTGCTTCAAGATGAGCATCTTCCACCACGCTGTACGGGCTGATTTCGCAGTCGTCGGCGATGGCGCTGTTTTTAATCACGCAGCCAGCGCCGATTTTGACGCGGTTACCCAGCGTGACGTTACCTTCCAGGATAACGTTAGTATCGATCTCAACGTCGCGCCCGTGAGACACGGTGCCGCGCAAATCGAAACGCGCCGGATCGCGCAGCATCACGCCCGCGAGCAGCAGTTTTTCGGCCTGCTCGGACTGATAAATACGCTCAAGACGGGAAAGCTGCAGGCGGTTATTCACGCCGTCCGTTTCGCTGATGCGCGCCGGATGAACGGCGGCGATCTCACGCCCTTCGTGATATGCCATCGCAATGATGTCGGTGATGTAGTACTCACCCTGCGCGTTATTGTTGTCGAGCTGAGAGAGCCAGCGCTTCATGTCCGCACCATTGGCAATCAGGATGCCGGTGTTGATCTCCTGAATCTTGCGCTGTTCATCACTGGCATCTTTATGTTCAACGATACCCGTTACGTTGCCGTTTTCACGCGTGATACGGCCATAGCCCGTTGGATCGTCCAGCACAACGGTCAATAAACCGATGCCGCCCTGCGGCTTGGCTGCACGCAGGCGAGTCAGCGTTTCAACGGAGATCAGCGGAACGTCGCCGTAGAGCATCAGAATATCTTCGTCATCGGCAAAGAACGGCGCAGCCTGTTGCATCGCATGACCGGTACCCAGCTGTTCAGCCTGAAGCACCCAGTTGAGCGCATCATCGCTCAACGTCTTCTTAAGCAGATCGCCGCCGTGGCCGTAGACCAGGTGAACCTGACGGGCACCCAGTTCATTCGCTGCATCAATGACATGCTGCACCATTGGCTTTCCTGCCAGCGTGTGGAGCACTTTAGGCAGATCGGAATACATGCGGGTACCTTTGCCAGCGGCAAGGATCACCACGCTCATCGCACTGTTTGACATACGCATCCTGACGGTAGTTTGAGTGAGAAGTAAAAACGTTTGATGCCTAAAATTCTACATCTTTTTCATCATGAATTAAGGATCAAAAAAAAAGCCAGTCTGGTATCCAGACTGGCTTTTGTGCTTTTCAAGCCGGTGTTACATCGCTTTTTTGGTCAACTCGATAACGCGCAGTTTCGCGATCGCTTTGGCCAGCTCCGCAGACGCCTGAGCGTAATCCACGTCACCATGAGAGCTGCTAATGTGCTCTTCAGCCTTACGCTTCGATTCCAGGGCTCGCGCTTCGTCGAGATCCTGGCCACGAATAGCGGTATCGGCCAGAACGGTCACACTGCCAGGCTGCACTTCAAGAATGCCGCCGGACAGATAGATAAACTCTTCGTGACCGAACTGTTTAACGATGCGGATCATACCAGGCTTAATGGCGGTGAGCAGCGGTGCGTGACCCGGGAAAATACCCAGTTCACCTTCACTGCCCGTTACCTGGATTTTCTCGACCAGACCAGAGAACATTTGTTGCTCTGCGCTGACGACGTCCAGGTGGTAAGTCATTGCCATATCACCCTCCGATTAAGGCGTTAAAGTTTTTTGGCTTTTTCCACGGCTTCTTCGATGGAACCAACCATGTAGAACGCCTGCTCTGGCAGGTGATCGTATTCGCCTTCCATGATGCCTTTAAAGCCACGGATGGTGTCTTTCAGGGAAACGTATTTACCCGGAGAACCGGTGAATACTTCCGCAACGAAGAACGGCTGGGACAGGAAGCGCTGGATCTTACGCGCACGTGCTACCACCAGTTTGTCTTCTTCAGACAGTTCATCCATACCCAGGATGGCGATGATGTCTTTCAGTTCCTGGTAACGCTGCAGCAGGGACTGTACGCCACGCGCGGTGTCGTAGTGTTCCTGACCAACAACCAGTGGATCCAGCTGACGGCTGGTGGAGTCCAGCGGGTCAACGGCCGGGTAGATACCCAGAGACGCGATCTGACGGCTCAGTACCACGGTTGCGTCTAAGTGCGCAAAGGTGGTTGCTGGAGATGGGTCAGTCAAGTCATCCGCAGGTACGTATACCGCCTGAACGGAGGTGATAGAACCGGTTTTGGTAGAGGTGATACGTTCCTGAAGAACACCCATCTCTTCCGCAAGCGTAGGCTGATAACCTACCGCTGAAGGCATACGACCCAGCAGTGCAGATACTTCGGTACCGGCCAGGGTGTAACGATAGATGTTATCAACGAACAGCAGAACGTCACGGCCTTCGTCACGGAATTTCTCAGCCATCGTCAGACCAGTCAGCGCAACGCGCAGACGGTTTCCTGGTGGCTCGTTCATCTGGCCGTAAACCAGGGATACTTTGTCCAGAACGTTGGAGTCGGTCATTTCGTGGTAGAAGTCGTTACCCTCACGAGTACGTTCACCTACGCCCGCAAACACGGAGTAACCGGAGTGCTCGATCGCGATGTTACGGATCAGCTCCATCATGTTTACGGTTTTACCTACACCCGCACCACCGAACAGACCAACTTTACCGCCCTTCGCAAACGGACACATCAGGTCGATAACTTTGATGCCGGTTTCCAGCAGTTCCTGAGAGCTGGACAGCTCTTCGTAGGAAGGTGCCTCGCGGTGGATAGCCCAACGCTCTTCTTCGCCGATGTCGCCTTTCATGTCGATTGGCTGACCCAATACGTTCATGATACGACCCAGCGTTGCTTTACCTACCGGGACTTCGATCGGGTGCTCAAGGTCTTTAACTTCCAGACCACGACGCAGACCGTCGGAAGAACCCATGGCGATGGTACGCACGATACCGCCGCCGAGCTGCTGCTGAACTTCCAGCACCAGGCTCTCGTTACCATTCTGTACCTCAAGCGCGTCGTACACGCGTGGTACGGCGTCCTGAGGGAACTCGACGTCCACCACGGCGCCGATTACCTGGACAATCTTTCCAGTAGCCATCTTGAATCCTCTACGTAATTCGTAAACCTGGTTAAACCGCGGCGGCCCCCGAGACGATCTCGGTGAGTTCCTGAGTAATGCTGGCCTGACGAGCTTTGTTGTAAACCAACTGCAGCTCTTTAATCAGGCTGCCGCCATTATCGGTCGCGGCTTTCATCGCCACCATTCGTGCGGCCTGCTCGCTGGCCAGGTTTTCTACAACGCCCTGATAAACCTGAGATTCAACGTAACGACGCAGCAGGGTATCCAGCAGCGGTTTCGGATCGGGTTCATACAGGTAATCCCAGGCTTTCTGCTTCAGCTCGTCATCTTCTGATGCCGGTAACGGCAGCATCTGAGTGAGCGTTGGAACCTGAGACATGGTGTTAATGAATTTGTTGCTGACAACGTACAGTCTGTCCAGACGGCCTTCATCGTAGGCCTGCAACATCACTTTAACCGGGCCGATCAGTTCGGACAGGGACGGGTTATCACCCATACCGGTCACCTGAGCGACAATGTTGCCACCAACGGAGTTAAAGAAAGAGACGCCTTTAGAGCCAATCAGTGCCAGATCGCACTGAACGCCTTTATCAGACCAGCCTTTCATATCCGCCAGCAGTTTTTTGAACAGGTTAATGTTCAAGCCGCCACACAGACCACGGTCAGTCGACACCACCAGGTAGCCCACGCGCTTAACGTCGCGTTCTTCCAGGTAAGGGTGCTTATATTCCAGATTACCGTTTGCAAGGTGACCAATCACTTTGCGCATGGTCTCTGCATAAGGACGGCTGGCCGCCATGCGATCCTGCGATTTACGCATTTTGGAAGCGGCGACCATCTCCATCGCTTTAGTGATCTTTTGCGTGTTCTGGACGCTTGCGATCTTACTACGTATCTCTTTTGCGCCGGCCATGAGCTTCTCCTCAATGCCAGACGGCTTGCCCTGAGACAAGCCGCCGGACGATTACCAGGATTGGGTTGCCTTGAAGGAATCGAGGATAGCTTTCAGCTTGCCTTCGATTTCGTCGTTATAGCCACCGGTCTGGTTGATCTCTTGCATCAGCGGAGCGTGATCACGGTCGACGTAAGCCAGCAGAGCGGCTTCAAAGCTACCGATTTTCGCCAGTTCCACATCTTCGAGGTAACCGCGTTCAGCCGCGAACAGCACCAGGCCCTGCTGAGCAACAGACATTGGAGCGTACTGTTTCTGCTTCAGCAGCTCGGTCACTTTCTGACCGTGGCTCAGCTGTTTACGGGTTGCTTCGTCCAGATCGGATGCGAACTGAGAGAACGCAGCCAGTTCACGATACTGTGCCAGCGCGGTACGGATACCACCGGACAGTTTCTTGATGATCTTGGTCTGAGCAGCACCACCCACACGGGATACGGAGATACCCGGGTTAACCGCCGGACGAATACCGGAGTTAAACAGGTTGGTTTCCAGGAAGATCTGACCATCGGTAATGGAGATTACGTTGGTCGGAACAAACGCAGAAACGTCACCCGCCTGGGTTTCAATGATCGGCAGCGCGGTCAGAGAACCTGTTTTGCCCTTCACTTCACCTTTGGTGAAGTTCTCGACGTATTCCGCGTTAACGCGGGAAGCACGCTCCAGCAGACGAGAGTGGAGGTAGAATACGTCGCCCGGGAATGCTTCACGTCCTGGTGGACGACGGAGCAGCAGGGAAACCTGACGATAAGCAACAGCCTGTTTAGACAGGTCATCGTATACGATCAGCGCATCTTCACCGCGATCACGGAAGTATTCGCCCATTGCGCAACCGGCGTATGGCGCCAGGTATTGCAGTGCAGCAGATTCAGACGCGGTTGCTACCACAACGATGGTGTTAGACAGTGCGCCGTGCTCTTCCAGTTTACGAACCACGTTAGAAATGGTGGACGCTTTCTGGCCGATAGCCACGTACACACATTTGATGCCGGAGTCACGCTGGTTGATGATGGCGTCGATTGCCATCGCGGTTTTACCGGTCTGACGGTCACCGATGATCAGTTCACGCTGACCACGACCGATTGGGATCATGGCGTCAACGGACTTATAACCAGTCTGCACTGGCTGATCAACGGACTGACGGTCGATAACGCCTGGTGCGATAACTTCGATTGGGGAGAAGCCATCGTGCTCAACCGGACCTTTACCGTCGATTGGCGCACCCAGGGTGTTAACAACGCGACCCAGCAGGCCACGGCCAACCGGCACTTCCAGAATACGGCCAGTACACTTAACCTTCATGCCTTCGGCGAGGTCAGCGTATGGACCCATCACAACTGCACCTACGGAGTCGCGCTCCAGGTTCAGTGCGATAGCGTAACGGTTACCCGGCAGGGAAATCATCTCACCCTGCATACAATCGGCCAGGCCGTGGATGCGGATAACACCGTCACTTACAGAAACAATAGTACCTTCGTTGTGAGCTTCACTCACAACATTGAACTGAGCAATGCGCTGCTTGATCAGTTCGCTGATTTCGGTGGAATTCAGTTGCATGCTCCAGTCCCCTTAAGACTGCAAGACGTCTGCAAGGCGCTCAAGACGGCCGCGTACGCTGCCATCAATGACCATATCACCCGAGCGGATGATTACGCCTGCCATTACAGACTTATCGATTTTGCAATTCAGCTTAACTTTGCGTGACAGACGTTTTTCCATCGCGGCGGTGATTTTCGCAAGCTGTTCGTCACTCAGTTCAGTCGCGGAAGTCACTTCGACTTCTGCAGTTGCTTCACTAAGGGCACGTAAGTGCTCAAACTGCTCGAGAACATCCGGGAGCACACGGAGACGACCATTTTCTGCCATGACCTTAATCAGGTTCTGGCCGTTGGCATCCAGTTGCTCTCCGCACACGGCGATAAACGACGCGGCGAGGGTTTCAGGCGCTAACGCACCGGAAAGCAACTCGGCCATTTGTTCGTTTTTCGTCACCTCAGCGGCAAACGCCAGCATATTCTGCCAGCGATCGACATTTTGGTGTTCGACAGCAAAGTCAAAAGCTGCTTTGGCGTAGGGGCGAGCTACCGTAACAAATTCAGACATCAGCCCCTCCCTCCTTACAGTTCAGCGACAAGTTTGTCCACGATGTCGCTGTTAGCAGCTTCATCCACGGAACGTTCGATGATCTTCTCGGCGCCAGCAACAGCCAGAATCGCAACCTGCTTACGCAGTTCTTCACGAGCACGTTTACGCTCAGCTTCAATTTCAGCCTGAGCTTGTGTCACGATCTTAGTACGTTCCTGTTCTGCTTCAGCTTTGGCTTCGTCCAGGATCTGAGAACGGCGCTTGTTAGCCTGTTCAATGATTACCTGAGCTTCAGCTTTCGCTTTTTTCAGCTGGTCTGTCGCGTTGGCCTGTGCAAGGTCCAAATCTTTCTTAGCGCGTTCTGCGGAAGCCAGACCGTCAGCAATTTCTTTCTGACGTTTTTCGATGGCAGCCATTAAAGGCGGCCATACATACTTCATGCAGAACCAGACAAAGAGAATAAACGCGATGGCCTGGCCGAGGATTGTTGCGTTCATGTTCACAGCACAATACCTCTTAAATTTCTGTGGCTTGGGGTTTTAAAACAACTACTACGCGACAGCAAACATCACGTACAGACCCAGACCTACAGCGATCATTGGGATAGCATCCACCAGACCCATAACGATAAAGAACTGAGTACGCAGCAGAGGAATCAGATCAGGTTGACGCGCTGCGCCTTCCAGGAATTTACCTCCGAGGATGCCGATACCGATCGCAGCACCGATAGCCGCCAGACCCATCATCACAGCGGCAGCCATGTACAGCAGATCCATATTCAGGTTTTCCATGACAGTCTCCAGTTTGTTTCAATTAAAACGTAGTAGTGTTGGTAAAAAATCAGTGCTCTTCAGACGCCATCGACAGATAGACGATCGTCAGAACCATGAAGATAAAGGCTTGCAGCGTAATGATCAGGATGTGGAAAATGGCCCATGGCACATTCAGAACCCACTGTGACCACCACGGCAGAAGACCCGCGATCAGAATGAAAATCAGCTCACCCGCATACATGTTGCCGAACAGTCGCAGACCCAGTGAAACAGGTTTGGACAGCAGGCTAACGCCTTCCAGGATCAGGTTGACCGGAATAAACGCCCAGTGGTTGAACGGCTGCAAGGTAAGCTCTTTCACAAAGCCGCTTACGCCTTTCATTTTGATGCTGTAGAAAAGAATCAGGATAAACACGCCCAGCGCCATCGACAGGGTGATGTTCACGTCCGCAGACGGTACAACACGCAGCGCAGGCAGGCCGAAGATGTGCTCGCCGATGAACGGCAGCAGGTCAATTGGCAGCAGGTCCATCAGGTTCATCAGGAAGACCCAAACGAACACGGTCAGGGCCAGCGGAGCAATCAGCTTGCTCTTACCATGGTACATGTCTTTCACGCTGCCATGGACGAAGCCGATGATCATCTCAACGAACGTCTGGAATTTCCCTGGAACACCGCTGGTCGCTTTTTTAGCAACGCTGCGGAACATGGCCAGGAACAGAAGACCCAAAACCACCGAGAAGAACATGGAGTCGATGTTGATCGTCCAGAAGGTGGCCGGGGGGTTATGTGGATCCACCAGCGAGAATGTACGCAGGTCCAGCTGAAGGTTATTCAGATGGTGACCTATGTAATCCTGCGGCGTCATATTTTCTGAAGCCATGATGCCTTTTACCCTTTGTTATTGATTACAGCTGGAGCCAGAACTTGTACCACCAGCACCAAAACCCACGTTGCTATCAGCGGCATGAATACCACTTTCAAAACCGCCAGCGCCATCACCAGTAGAGCAAAGGTCAGCAACACCTTACACACTTCGCCGAGGGCGAAGGACCAGGCCACGCGGCCTTTGGCGGGTGTATGCGCCTGATGACGCCAGGCAAAAATCATAAACAACACGTTTGGCAGCACGACCGCCAAACCCCCGCACACGGCGGAGATGCCCCAGAAGGGGTCTTTGAGGCTAAACAGCAGTCCACTTGCTATCACAGCCAGAAACTGAATGAACAGAAGCTTACGAGCAACGTTTCTACTCAAGAGCGACACAGACATCACGTTTTTACTCCTGCTCCCTTCGAGGTATGCCGCGTGTCGTATAAAACGTCCTTTAAGGCTCAGAGTCAAGCATCAAAAAGCGGACAAATTATACGGTGCGTACCCGTGATTTCAAACATTAAGTAGCGAAAAGGTGAATAAATGTTTAAATATTTTTCCCCAGCGCTATTTTTTAACTTTCGTAGAAAGCACCGACCTTCGTGCAAAACTGCAAACAGCGCGAAAACGTTGACTACAAAGCGTGCACGAGATCACAAAACACACATTTGCGATAAGGTTGTATTTATCAAAGCCGTAAATCACCCAGGATTATCTTTCTGAAATTAAACACAAAATATCGCAACTATTTTCAAAACAGCCCCGTACACAATAAAAACCTTTTATTGACATTCTTAATAAATAATTAACATTGCGTTCTGGTTACAGCCTTCCACTTTTAGCAGGCTGATATTTTCATAGTTGACTATCTTCGCGATGAATAATCGACTTAAGGTTAACCGCAAGAAAATCCCTGGTAAAAAAGCGGTTAAACGCTCTCTGGTTAATCCCGGTTAGTTGTGCTGTTTTTTAACATACTCAGAACAGCACAAATTCCACATTTTTTATTATTTTTTTAAAAATTGTTTGGCTTAATTATCACCAGATGACGTTCACCGTCGAGCTGCGGAACGTTTAATTTCTCGATGGTTTCAACGCTAAAACCGTCCGGAAGCTGTTGAATTTCATCACCGGGCAGCTGTCCTTTCAGCGCATAAAAACGGCCATCTTCTGCCGGCAGATGCTTACACCAGCTCACCATATCATTGAGCGAAGCAAACGCACGGCTGATAACGCCGTCAAACGGCGGCTCTGCCGGAAACTCCTCTACCCTGCTCTGTACGGGCGTGATGTTATCGAGCTTCAGTTCATGCTGAACCTGGCGTAAAAAGCGCACGCGCTTGCCCAGGCTGTCCAGCAGCGTGAAATGGCTCTCGGGTCGGACAATCGACAGCGGAACGCCCGGCAAACCCGGCCCCGTCCCCACGTCGATAAAACGTTCACCTTTCAGGTACGGCGCCACCACGATACTATCGAGAATATGGCGAACCAGCATCTCGTTGGGATCGCGCACAGACGTCAGGTTGTACGCTTTATTCCATTTGTTCAGCATATCGACATACGCCACCAGCTGGTTTTTCTGGTGATCGGTGAGCGAAATACCTGCCTGATCCAGCAGACGAGAGAGTTTGTTGAGCACGGTGAATACCTGTTGAGAGTTTTTTTGCCCGGCGGCGCTGCCGCTTACCGGGCCTACGAATAAGTAGGGCGGGCCAGCGAAGCGCCACCCGCCAAAAGCAATGTCAATTACGCGCTACGGCGCAGCATGCCCTGCTTTTTCAGCCACACCAGCAGGATCGAAATCGCCGCCGGCGTAACGCCCGAGATACGGGAGGCCTGGCCAATCGATACCGGTTTGTGATCGTTCAGCTTAGCGATCACTTCGTTGGAAAGGCCCGTCACCTGACGGTAGTCCAGCATTTCCGGCAGCAGCGTGTTTTCGTTGCGCTGCTGTTTTTCGATCTCATCCTGCTGACGCGCGATGTAGCCTTCGTACTTCACCTGAATTTCGACCTGCTCGGCAGCTTCAACGTCTTCAAGGCCCGGTGCGAACGCGGTCAGTTTGACCAGATTCTCGTAGGTGACTTCAGGACGACGCAGCAGATCTTCGCCGCTGGCTTCACGCGATAGCGGCGCTGTTAAGTGAGCGTTCACTTCGGCAGCGGTTTCCGCCTGTGGGTTTACCCACGTGGTTTTCAGGCGCTGACGTTCCTGTTCAATACGTTCCAGCTTCTCGTTGAAGCGCGCCCAGCGTTCGTCATCCACCAGACCCAGCTCGCGGCCTATCTCGGTTAGACGCAGGTCGGCGTTGTCCTCGCGCAGCATCAGACGATATTCCGCGCGAGAGGTAAACATACGGTACGGTTCTTTGGTGCCCAGCGTGCAGAGATCGTCGACCAAAACGCCCAGATAGGCCTGAGAACGCGACGGCGCCCAGCCCTCTTTCTCGGCAGAGAAGCGGGCAGCGTTCAGACCGGCAAGCAACCCCTGCGCTGCGGCTTCTTCGTAGCCGGTGGTGCCGTTGATCTGCCCCGCGAAAAACAGACCGTGGATGAATTTGCTCTCCAGCGTCGGCTTCAGGTCACGCGGGTCGAAGAAATCGTACTCAATAGCGTAGCCAGGGCGAACGATTTTCGCATTCTCCATCCCCTGCATTGAGCGAACAATTTGCATCTGCACGTCGAAGGGCAGGCTGGTGGAGATGCCGTTCGGGTAAATTTCGTTCGAGGTCAGCCCTTCCGGCTCCAGGAAGATCTGATGCTGGTTACGATCGGCAAAGCGCATCACTTTGTCTTCGATCGACGGGCAATAACGTGGGCCGATCCCTTCGATCACGCCAGCGTACATTGGGCTGCGATCGAGGTTATTGCGGATCACGTCATGGGTTTTTTCGTTGGTATGCGTGATGTAGCACGGTACCTGCTGCGGGTGTTGCGCCGCGTTGCCCATGAACGAGAAGACCGGCATCGGGTTATCGCCGTGCTGTTGGGCCAGTACGCTGAAATCAATGGTGCGCGCATCGATACGCGGCGGCGTGCCGGTTTTCAGACGGCTGACGCGCAGCGGCAGTTCACGCAGACGACGAGACAGCGGAATGGACGGCGGATCGCCAGCACGGCCACCGCTGTAGTTGTCCAGACCAATATGGATTTTGCCGTCCAGGAATGTCCCGACCGTCAGCACCACGGCTTTGGCGCGGAACTTGAGGCCCATCTGGGTCACGGCGCCCACGACGCGATCGTTCTCAACGATAAGATCTTCTACCGCCTGCTGGAAGATCATCAGGTTCGGCTGGTTCTCCAGCGCGGTGCGCACGGCCTGGCGGTAAAGCACGCGGTCTGCCTGCGCACGAGTGGCGCGAACAGCAGGGCCTTTACTCGCGTTTAGTATCCTAAACTGAATGCCCGCATGATCGATCGCTTTCGCCATCAGGCCGCCAAGTGCATCCACTTCTTTTACCAGGTGTCCTTTCCCAATGCCGCCAATCGCCGGATTACAGGACATTTGTCCCAGCGTGTCGATATTGTGTGTCAAAAGCAGGGTCTGCTGACCCATTCGCGCTGCGGCCATTGCGGCCTCAGTGCCTGCATGACCCCCGCCAATGATGATGACGTCAAAAGGATCCTGATAAAACATGGTGGTCTGCCTCGCGTAAAGCGGTATGAAAATGGATTGAAGCCCGGGCCGTGGATTCTACTCAACTTTAGTCTTTCGAGAAAGCATTGGGATCCTGGGCTATTAAAAAGAAGATCTTTTTATTTAGAAATCTGTTCTATTGTGATCTCTTATTAGGATCGCGGACACGTGTGGATAAGTCCGATCCTGCAAATAAGATCATGCAGTTAGGAAGGATCGTTTGCTGTGAATGATCGGTGATCCAGGACCGTATAAGCTGGGATCAGATCGCGACTTTATGCACAGGCCAAAAACGACGCTAGGGTTGTTATTTGGATAACTACGGGTTAATACGAGCTTTTAACCAGAGTTATCCACATCTGTTCGCGCGATCTTTAATCGTTTTTGAGTAAATTTTTCCATTCCGCGAGCCAGATCTCGGCTGGATCTTCCGGAATGTCATGATCGAGGATGTTGATCTTGAGCGTTTCACCCAGCTGTTTTGCTCCGCAAGCGGTAACAGCGGCTTCGACCTTCTCTATTGCCCCGCAAAAGGTGTCATATTCACGACTGCCGATCCCCACTGCGCCAAAACGGACGTTTGACAGGTCGGGCTGCTGTTCCAGCAGTTCGTCATATAAAGGTTGCAGGTTATCCGGCAGATCGCCCGCGCCGTGCGTGGAGGTGATCAGCAGCCAGACCCCGTCAGCCGGGAGATCTTCAAGCAGCGGCCCGTGCAGCGTTTGTGTAGAAAAGCCTGCATCTTCCAGCTTTTCAGCCAGATGTTCCGCTACGTATTCCGCACCGCCAAGAGTGCTGCCGCTGATAAGGGTAATGTCCGCCATTGATCGCTCGCTCAGATAAAGAGGGGATCATTGTACGCTGTGAACGAGCTGGGATCTACCTGTGGAAAATGTGGGAATGAATTAGCCCGATCACGGGCGGATGGTACGCATGATCGGGTTTTGCAGGGAGATCAGTGTCTCGGTGGACTGAATTTCATCGATTGTTTGGATCTTGTTGATAAGTACCTGCTGGAGGGCATCGATGGAGCGGCACATCACCTTAATAAAGATGCTGTAGTGCCCGGTGGTGTAGTACGCCTCGGTGACTTCATCGAGCGCGTTCAGCTTTGCCAGCGCGGAGGGGTAATCTTTTGCGCTTTTAAGAATAATGCCGATGAAGCAGCAGACGTCGTAACCCAGCTGCTTCGGGCTGACGTCGATGCGCGCACCGGTAATGATCCCTGCCTGCTTCATCTTCTCTACGCGAACGTGAATGGTTCCCGGGCTGACGCCAAACTGTTTCGCCAGTTCGGCGTAGGCTGTACGGGCATTGGCCATTAAGGCCTCAAGGATGCCGCGGTCCAGATTGTCGATCTGATAATTTTCCATAGCTTTTTCTTATGAAGATTAATGAATACGTCTATTCTAGCGTCTTATTTTAACGAATCAAAAGTGAAGTTGGCTTTTTGTTGATGGGTTATTGAATTAAGTGTCGGTTCTGTTGCTTAATCATTATCAACAGGACGCAGGAGTATAAATAATGAAAACCGCTTACATCGCAAAACAACGCCAGATCAGTTTCGTAAAATCCCATTTTTCCCGCCAGCTTGAAGAGAAGCTTGGTCTTATTGAAGTTC
Source organism: Enterobacter cloacae complex sp. P38RS (assembly GCF_014930775.1). Taxonomy (NCBI): domain Bacteria; kingdom Pseudomonadati; phylum Pseudomonadota; class Gammaproteobacteria; order Enterobacterales; family Enterobacteriaceae; genus Enterobacter; species Enterobacter cloacae complex sp. P38RS. The sequence continues at coordinate 14,823 of NZ_JADBRS010000005.1, read as the reverse complement.
AGGCGCCGATTCTGAGCCGCGTGGGTGACGGGACGCAGGATAACCTGTCTGGTTGCGAAAAAGCGGTACAGGTAAAAGTGAAAACACTGCCAGATGCACAGTTCGAAGTGGTGCATTCCCTGGCGAAGTGGAAGCGTCAAACCCTGGGACAACACGACTTCAGCGCGGGCGAAGGGCTTTACACGCACATGAAAGCCCTTCGCCCCGATGAAGACCGCCTCTCCCCTATTCACTCTGTCTACGTTGACCAGTGGGACTGGGAGCGCGTGATGGGTGACGGCGAGCGTCATGTCGGTACGCTGAAATCAACCGTTGAGGCGATCTACGCGGGGATCAAAGCGACCGAAGCGGCCGTGAGCAAAGAGTTTGGTCTGGTACCGTTCCTGCCGGATACGATCCACTTTGTCCACAGCCAGGAACTGCTGAGCCGCTTCCCGGATCTGGATGCCAAAGGCCGCGAGCGGGCGATCGCCAAAGAACTGGGCGCGGTATTTCTGATTGGCATCGGCGGCAAACTGTCTGATGGCAAACGGCACGACGTTCGTGCGCCGGATTATGATGACTGGAGCACCGCGGGCGAAAGCGAATATGCCGGTCTGAACGGCGATATTCTGGTCTGGAACCCGGTTCTGGAAGATGCGTTTGAGCTCTCTTCGATGGGGATCCGCGTGGATGCAGAGGCGCTGAAGCGCCAGCTGGCGGTGACTGGTGATGAAGATCGCCTTAAATTAGAGTGGCATCAGGCGCTGCTGCGCGGTGAAATGCCGCAGACCATCGGCGGCGGTATCGGGCAGTCCCGTCTGACCATGCTGCTGCTGCAACTGTCTCACATTGGTCAGGTGCAGTGTGGGGTCTGGCCGCAGCAGGTACGTGAAAGCGTCGATTCTCTTCTTTAATTAACGCCGCCAGCGTCTGAGCAGGCGGCTACGCAACCCGGTATCAAAGCGCCAGATATGATCGAAGATGCGCATGATGCCGGGTTTTCCATGTGCGGACATCGCCACGGCATGAAAACGGTGCTGGTGCACGCGCTGCAGCTCCTTCACTTTATTTACCACATCTTCCGGCAGCCGCTGGGCAATGAAATCGGAAATCACCACCGCGTCAGCGTCGTACCAGTCGCCGCCCTGCATCCGTTCTACAATGCTGCGAAAACAGCTGGCCAGATCGGTGCCGCCGCGAAAACGCTGGCTTAAAAAGCGGATGGCCTGCTCAATGCCCTGCTGGTTCGTCAGCTCGTAGCCCACGACTTCGCTGGAGAAGAGCATGATAAAGCAGCGACGGCGGTCAGCGAGCGCCACGCGCATCAGCGCCAGACAGAACGCCTTCGCACACTGCTCGTTAAAGCCGCCCATTGAGCCGGACGTATCCACGCAGACAATAAACGGCCCGCGCGGCTGCTCATCAAAGTCCTGATGCACGACCGGGCGCTGGCTGAGCTTCTCTCGCCAGGCTTCGCCGTGCAGCCGATAGGTGAGAAGCTGTTTTTCCACCAGCCGCCGGTAAAACTCATACTCCAGTTCGGTCATCCCCAGCGTGCTTAGCTCGGTCGGCAGCAGGCGCAGGATGTCATCGCTTTGCTGGAGTCCGTCGACCTGCTCCGGCACGGTAGCCGGTTCGCGTACAAGGGTGCGGAAGGTTTCCATCGGGGCATCCTTCTTTGGGACCGATTTGGCCTCTCGCGAGCGGCCGAGCTGTTCCGCGAGCTTCATCAGCTCCGGCTGCTGGGTAAGAAAGTCGCCGTACTTCACGATCAGTTGATAATCCCCGCGCCGCAGCTGCCCGGCGCTCATATCCCAGAGGCGACCAGCGGCGTTTTCATTTTCTACCAGCACCTCTTCGAGCTGGCCACTCAGCGTCATGCGTTCCTGGACTTCGCTGAGCAGCTGTTCCCGCTCTTCATCCAGAAGCTGTTGGTTCAGCGTGGTAGCCTGGACGACCAGGCTCAGGCGCCAGCGCTGTAAAAAGAGCGTGTGCAGCGCCGGGGTAAAGGTGGCGTTTTCTGTGACCAGCGTTCTGGCCTGGCTGGCAAACGGAGAGTGGACTTTATCGAGCAGGGTAAGGGTTTGCGGGATCTGGACGATAAACTGTGGCGTCGATAGCCGCTGACACTGCTGATAGGCCGCGACTTCCTCCGTCAGTTCAGGCGGGACTTCTGTCTCCTTAAACCGCTGCCGCAGATTGTCGCGCCAGCGCGGGAGATCGTCCGTCATCGCTTTTTTGAGCTTCGGGAATTTTTCAAAGAAGGCCGCCAGCTGCGGCGATGCCAGAAGGGTAATCACCACCTCCTCGATCAACCCTTCCTCGCTGACGGCCAGCATCATATTGAGCGTGTCCAGCGTTAGCATTGACGCGCCTGTTTGATCTGCGCGCTGACGTCCTGCAGGCTGGCTTCAATGCGACCTAGCCAGTCGCTATGAATAAAGAGGCATTTTTGCTGCTCGCTGAAGCGTGTGTGCTGCTGATGCCATTCGGTATCCAGCGCTTCCAGCTGCTGTTTAATCTCTTCCGGCACGCTGTCCGAGGCGGTGCCGGGAAGCGCAAGACGCGATCCCTGAAGGCTCACGTCGCGGATCACCAGGTGCTGGCTGCTGTCCACTTCCATATTCAGCGGCTGCGCGAAACCGATGCCGTTGAGCTTTCCGCGGATCTCCCCGCCCTTATCCAGCCACTGCGCCAGCGGCTCGCGCTCAATCGTAATGTGCACCACCTGCATATCATGCAGCTTGAGGGGCTGCTGGAGCAGCAGTGTCAGCGTCGTGCCGGTCAGATCGGCGGGTAGCTCGTAATGCGGTTTGCGGGCGAACATGCCGCCCAGTCGGTTCACTTTTAGCGCGGTTTTATCGCTTTGCTGCTGCTGGAGCTGAATGCGCCGTTGGGCAATCGCCCCCAGCTGGTTGAGCATCGCCTGCTGCCCCCAGGCGTGCCCGGTCATCAAAACGTCCAGCTGCTGCTGCATCAGGTTCATGCCTTCTGCGTCGTGCCAGAGGCAGTCTTTTAGCAGGATCAGATCGATAGGGGCGACCGCGTCGCGACCGCTGAACAGCGCGCTGGCCTGGAGCAGACGGATCGCTTTTTTCCAGCGACGATCCGAGACGTACGGGGCGGAAGGCAGGGAATCAAGCTGCTGGCGCAGCATGAAGATCAGCTCAAAGACGGCGTCGGGCAGCTTAATTTTACCGATCTCGTCCTGCCACTGATGGTACTCCTCGTCCGTCACCTGCAGTGAAGGCGCGACCGGGTTTTCGTTTTCGTCCTGCTGGCTCACCAGCATTGAACGGAAGTTTGATTTATCCTGGACTTTATCCAGCCACAGGCGGATCAGCATGCGGTCATACAGCGCTTCCAGGCTGCTGTCGGCTTCGGGCAGTTCGTTTGACGCGGCCACCAGCAGGCGCATGGGGATCTTCTCTTCGCTCGCGCCGTTACGGAAGCGGCGTTCGTTGATTGCCGTCAGCAGGGTATTCAGAATGGCCGGGCCGGCTTTCCAGATCTCATCAAGAAAGACGATTTCCGCTTCCGGGAGATAGCCCGCCGTCAGACGCTCATAGCGCCCTTCATCTTTCAGCGCCTGAATAGAAAGCGGGCCGAAAACTTCTTCTGGCGTGGAGAAGCGCGTCATCAAATACTCGAATGCGCGAGCGTTCTGGAAAGCGAACTTTAGGCGGCGTGCAATCAAACTTTTGGCAATGCCCGGCGGTCCCAGCAGAAATACGCTTTCACCGCTCAATGCCGCCAGCAGGCAAAGGCGAATGGCGTGGCTACGCTCGTAAAGGCCTTTCTCCAGCGCGCTGCTGAGGCGGGAAATTCTTTCTGCTAATAAATGTGAGTGAGCCATAATAGTTTTGCATCCTTTCGCCGTTGTGGCGGCCAATTGAAGCGAGTATAGACGTTTCAGTCAGGGCTGGTAATAGGCTGAAGTGCGGCGCAATTTTCTTTGCGCTACATTAATGCGGTTGCATTTAGGGGTACGATTTTGCAATGAATCGTGCATACTGTGCGCTTTTTGTGGACCAAGGGACAGGAACACATTTGTTATTTAAACGAAAAGACTAGTCTATGAGCACTGATAATAAGCAATCATTACCCGCAATAACGCTTGCGGCGATCGGGGTTGTCTACGGTGATATCGGCACCAGCCCACTTTATACGCTTCGTGAATGTTTGTCCGGCCAGTTTGGCTTTGGTGTTGAGCGCGATGCCGTGTTTGGCTTCCTGTCCCTCATCTTCTGGCTGCTGATTCTGGTCGTTTCCGTTAAATATCTCTCCTTCGTTATGCGTGCAGATAATGCGGGCGAAGGCGGGATCCTGACCCTGATGTCCCTTGCCGGTCGCAATACCTCGGCCAGAATGACGTCTGTGCTGGTGATTATCGGCCTGATAGGTGGCAGCTTCTTCTACGGGGAAGTGGTGATAACACCGGCTATCTCGGTGCTCTCGGCGATTGAAGGGCTGGAGATTATTGCCCCGCAGCTTGATGCCTGGGTTGTCCCGCTGGCAATCATCGTGTTGACGCTGCTGTTCATGATCCAGAAACACGGTACCGGGCTGGTGGGCAAACTGTTTGCGCCGATTATGCTGGCCTGGTTCCTGATCCTGGCGGCGCTCGGTTTACGCAGCATTATCGCGAACCCGGACGTGCTGCATGCGCTGAACCCTTACTGGGCGGTGCATTTCTTCCTTGAATACAAAGTGGTTTCCTTCGTGGCGCTGGGTGCGGTCGTGCTCTCCATCACCGGTGTGGAGGCGCTCTATGCTGACATGGGGCATTTCGGGAAGCTGCCTATCCGCGTGGCATGGTTTATTGTGGTGCTCCCGTCGCTGGTGCTGAACTACTTCGGTCAGGGCGCGCTGTTGCTCAAGAACCCGGAGGCGATTAAAAACCCGTTCTTCCTGCTGGCGCCTGACTGGGCGCTGGTGCCTATGCTGATCCTCGCAACGCTGGCGACCGTGATTGCCTCTCAGGCGGTGATTTCCGGAGTGTTCTCTCTGACCCGTCAGGCCGTTCGTCTGGGATATCTCTCGCCAATGCGCATCATCCATACCTCAGAGATGGAGTCGGGCCAGATCTACATCCCGTTCGTTAACTGGCTGCTCTACTTCGCTGTTGTGATCGTGATTGTTAGCTTCGAACACTCCAGTAATCTTGCGGCGGCCTACGGTATTGCCGTGACCGGTACGATGGTGCTGACGTCGCTTCTCTCCACCACGGTGGCGTACCGCAACTGGCACTGGAATAAGTTCCTCGTGGGGATGATTCTGGTGGGCTTCCTGTGCATTGACGTGCCGCTGTTCTCTGCGAACCTCGACAAAATTGTCTCCGGTGGCTGGCTGCCGCTGACGCTGGGCCTGTTGATGTTCATTGTCATGACCACATGGAAAAGCGAGCGCTTCCGCCTGCTGCGCCGCATGCATGAGCACGGTAATTCTCTGGAGGCAATGATCGCGTCGCTTGAGAAATCCCCGCCGGTGCGCGTGCCGGGTACCGCGGTTTACATGTCTCGTGCCCTGAATGTGATCCCGTTTGCGCTGATGCATAACCTTAAGCACAACAAAGTGCTGCACGAGCGCGTGATCCTGCTGACGCTGCGCACCGAAGATGCGCCGTACGTTCACAACGTGCGCCGCGTACAGATTGAGCAGCTGTCCCCGACCTTCTGGCGCGTGGTGGCGAGCTACGGCTGGCGCGAAACGCCGAACGTGGAAGAGGTGTTCCACCGCTGCGGTCTGGAAGGGTTAAGCTGCCGGATGATGGAGACGTCGTTCTTTATGTCCCACGAGTCGCTGATCATCGGCAAGCGCCCATGGTACCTGCGTCTGCGCGGCAAGCTGTATCTGATCCTGCAGCGTAACGCCCTGCGCGCGCCTGACCAGTTTGAGATCCCGCCTAACCGCGTCATTGAGCTGGGGACGCAGGTTGAGATTTAAGTCTCCGTGCGGCCTGATGCCCTCACCCCGTCCCTCTCCCACAGGGAGAGGGCGCAAACATCTAAAACGGTAACCTGACGGTTACCGTTTTGCATTTACCTCCCCCTCCATTTCACTTAGCGAAACGTTTCGACGTTGATCACAAATCCGTTACGTCATGATGGTTTTCTGAACATTTATGCGGCTACACTGTTTTTAGCGAAACGTTTCGCTAGTGGAGCAAGAAAATGAAGAAAGGCACGGTTCTCAACTCAGAAATCTCATCGGTTATTTCCCGTCTTGGGCATACCGATACGCTGGTGGTTTGCGATGCAGGCTTACCGGTTCCGCGCAGCACAACCCGTATCGATATGGCGTTAACGCAGGGTGTGCCCTCGTTTATGCAGGTACTGGAGGTGGTGACGGCGGAGATGCAGGTTGAGGCGGCCATTCTCGCGGCGGAAATCAAACAACATAATCCGCAACTCCACGAAACGTTGCTCAGCCACATTGAGCAACTGCAACAACACCAGGGAAACACCATAGAAATTCGTTACACAACGCACGAACAGTTCAAACAACAAACCGCAGACAGTCAGGCGGTGATTCGCAGCGGGGAGTGTTCCCCGTATGCGAATATCATTCTCTGTGCTGGCGTCACCTTCTGAGGCCATCATGGACGCATTACTGCAACTCAAAGGGATCGATAAGTCGTTCCCGGGCGTAAAAGCCCTCTCCGGTGCGGCGCTTAACGTCTACCCAGGACGCGTAATGGCGCTGGTGGGCGAAAACGGTGCCGGCAAATCTACCATGATGAAAGTGCTGACCGGGATCTACCAGCGCGATGCCGGTTCACTCGTTTGGCTGGGTAAAGAAACCACCTTTAACGGCCCGAAATCCTCTCAGGAAGCGGGCATCGGCATTATTCACCAGGAGCTGAACCTCATCCCGCAGCTGACCATTGCGGAAAACATCTTCCTGGGCCGCGAGTTCGTGAACCGGTTCGGCAAAATCGACTGGAAAACCATGTACGCCGAAGCGGACAAGCTGCTGGCGAAGCTGAACCTGCGCTTTAAGAGCGACCGCCTGGTGGGCGACCTCTCCATCGGCGATCAGCAGATGGTGGAAATCGCGAAGGTGCTGAGCTTCGAGTCGAAGGTCATCATTATGGATGAACCGACCGATGCCCTGACCGATACCGAAACCGAATCCCTGTTCCGCGTGATCCGCGAACTGAAAGCGCAGGGGCGCGGCATTGTCTATATCTCTCACCGCATGAAAGAGATCTTCGAAATTTGCGACGACGTGACCGTCTTCCGCGACGGCCAGTTTATCGCCGAGCGCGAAGTGGCGACGCTGACCGAAGATACGCTGATCGAAATGATGGTGGGACGTAAGCTCGAAGACCAATATCCGCATCTGGACAAAGCGCCGGGCGAGATCCGCCTGAAGGTAGATAACCTCTGCGGCCCAGGCGTAAATGATGTGACCTTTACCCTGCGTCAGGGCGAGATCCTGGGCGTGGCGGGCCTGATGGGCGCGGGCCGTACCGAGCTGATGAAAGTGCTGTACGGCGCACTGCCGCGCACCAGCGGTTACGTTACTCTTGACGGCCATGAAGTGGTGACCCGCTCGCCGCAGGACGGGCTGGCGAACGGCATTGTCTATATCTCCGAAGACCGCAAGCGCGACGGCTTAGTGCTGGGCATGTCGGTGAAAGAGAATATGTCCCTGACCGCGCTGCGCTATTTCAGCCATAGCGGCGGCAGCCTGAAGCATAAAGATGAGCAGCAGGCGGTCAGTGATTTTATCCGTCTCTTCAACGTTAAAACCCCGTCGATGGAGCAGGCTATTGGCCTGCTGTCCGGCGGGAATCAGCAGAAAGTGGCGATTGCCCGCGGGCTGATGACGCGCCCGAAGGTGTTGATCCTCGACGAGCCAACCCGCGGCGTGGACGTGGGCGCGAAAAAAGAGATCTATCAGCTGATTAACCAGTTCAAGGCCGACGGTCTGAGCATCATTCTGGTCTCTTCCGAGATGCCAGAAGTATTAGGCATGAGCGATCGCATTATCGTCATGCATGAAGGGCATCTCGGCGGTGAATTCACTCGCGAGCAGGCCACCCAGGAAGTTCTGATGGCTGCCGCTGTGGGCAAGCTTAATCGCGTGAATCAGGAGTAAGAAGATGACTACCCAGGCTGTTTCTGGTCGCCGCTATTTCACAAAGGCATGGCTGATGGAACAAAAATCGCTGATTGCCCTGCTGGTGCTGATCGCGATTGTCTCGACCATGAGCCCGAATTTCTTCACCGTGAATAACCTGTTCAACATTCTGCAGCAGACGTCGGTGAACGCCATTATGGCGGTCGGCATGACGCTGGTGATTTTGACCTCGGGTATCGATCTGTCCGTCGGTTCCCTGCTGGCGCTCACCGGTGCGATCGCCGCTTCAATTGTGGGAATTGAGGTCAACGCGCTGGTGGCCGTTGCGGCTGCACTGGCGGCTGGCGCGGCGATTGGTGCCGTTACCGGCGTGATTGTGGCAAAAGGCCGCGTTCAGGCGTTTATCGCCACGCTGGTGATGATGCTGCTGCTGCGCGGTGTGACCATGGTTTACACCAACGGTAGCCCGGTGAATACCGGTTTTACGGATAACGCGGATTTGTTTGGCTGGTTCGGTATCGGTCGCCCGCTGGGTGTCCCGACCCCGGTCTGGATCATGGCTATCGTCTTCCTGGCGGCGTGGTACATGCTGCACCATACCCGTCTGGGACGTTATATCTATGCCCTGGGCGGTAACGAAGCGGCCACGCGCCTGTCCGGTATCAGCGTTAATAAAGTCAAAATTATCGTGTACTCCCTGTGCGGCCTGCTGGCGTCACTGGCGGGCATCATCGAAGTGGCGCGCCTCTCTTCCGCGCAGCCGACGGCGGGGACGGGGTACGAGCTGGATGCCATCGCGGCGGTGGTTCTGGGCGGTACGAGCCTTGCGGGCGGTAAAGGTCGCATTGTTGGGACATTGATCGGCGCACTGATCCTCGGTTTCCTGAATAATGGTTTGAATTTGTTAGGTGTTTCCTCCTATTACCAGATGATCGTTAAGGCAGTGGTGATTTTGCTGGCGGTACTGGTAGACAACAAAAAACAGTAACTGACGACACTACAGGACATCTTAGATATGAACATGAAAAAACTGGCTACCCTGGTTTCCGCTGTCGCGCTGAGCGCAACCGTAAGTGCTAACGCCATGGCGAAAGATACCATCGCGCTGGTTGTCTCTACCCTGAACAACCCGTTCTTCGTCTCCCTGAAGGACGGTGCGCAGAAAGAAGCGGACAAACTGGGCTACAACCTGGTGGTGCTGGATTCACAGAACAACCCGGCGAAAGAGCTGGCTAACGTTCAGGACTTAACCGTTCGTGGCACCAAAATTCTGCTGATCAACCCAACCGATTCTGATGCCGTAGGCAACGCCGTGAAGATGGCAAACCAGGCGAAAATTCCGGTGATCACTCTGGACCGTCAGGCAACGAAAGGCGAAGTTGTGAGCCACATTGCGTCTGATAACGTGCTGGGCGGTAAAATTGCTGGTGACTACATCGCGAAGAAAGCCGGTGAAGGCGCGAAAGTTATCGAACTGCAGGGTATCGCCGGTACTTCCGCGGCCCGTGAACGTGGTGAAGGCTTCCAGCAGGCCGTGGCTGCACACAAATTCAACGTGCTGGCCAGCCAGCCGGCAGACTTCGACCGTACTAAGGGTCTGAACGTCATGCAGAACCTGCTGACCGCGCATCCAGATGTGCAGGCGGTATTTGCACAGAACGATGAGATGGCGCTCGGTGCGCTGCGTGCGCTCCAGACCGCAGGTAAATCAGATGTGATGGTTGTCGGATTTGACGGCACGCCGGATGGTGAAAAAGCAGTAAATGATGGCAAACTGGCTGCGACCATCGCTCAGCTGCCTGAGCAGATTGGCGCGACTGGCGTTGAAACTGCCGACAAAGTGCTGAAGGGCGAAAAAGTTCAGGCCAAATACCCTGTTGACCTGAAGCTGGTCATTAAGCAGTAAAGGCGATTCAGGCAGTCGCTGGCTGCCTGAGGGACACCAAATAAAAGAAAAGTGTGGCATACGCCACCGGGTAATACCGGTGGCGCTCTCAGATGGACACCTCAATACATGAAAACCGCAGGCAACCTCGTCGTCCTTGGCAGTATCAATGCCGATCACATTCTTAACCTTGAAACGTTCCCCACTCCGGGCGAAACCGTCACCGGCAATCAGTATCAGGTCGCGTTCGGCGGTAAGGGCGCAAACCAGGCAGTTGCCGCCGGGCGCAGCGGGGCGAATATCGCGTTTATCGCCTGTACGGGTGATGACGATACCGGCGAGCGCGTACGCAAGCAGCTGGCAAGTGACAACATCGATACTGCACCCGTCAGCGTTGTTGAAGGGGAATCTACCGGTGTGGCGCTGATCTTCGTCAATGCGGAAGGTGAGAATGTCATCGGTATTCATGCAGGGGCTAACGCCGCGTTAACGACTGAACGCGTCGAAGCGCAGCGTGGGATCATCGCCGGAGCGGAAGCCCTGCTGATGCAGCTGGAGTCTCCGGTTGAAAGCGTGCTGACCGCCGCGAAAATTGCGCATGAAAATCATACCACTGTCGTACTTAACCCTGCGCCTGCCCGTGTATTATCAGATGAACTGCTGGCGCTGGTAGACATCATTACGCCGAACGAAACCGAAGCGGAAAAGCTGACGGGCATTCGCGTTGAAAATGACAATGATGCCGCGCGTGCGGCGAAAGTGCTGCATGCAAAAGGCATCGGGACCGTTATCATTACTCTTGGTAGCCGCGGGGTGTGGGCTAGCGTCAATGGCGAAGGCCGTCGCGTGCCGGGCTTTAAGGTCAAAGCCATTGATACCATCGCCGCTGGAGACACCTTCAACGGTGCGCTGGTGACGGCATTGCTGGAAGGAAAAGCGATGGATGACGCGATCCGCTTTGCGCATGCCGCCGCCGCGATTGCGGTGACGCGCAAAGGCGCACAGCCTTCCGTTCCGTGGCGTAAAGAGATCGATGAATTCTTAAGTCAGCAGGGGTAACGCTTGGCTACGATGAAAGATGTCGCCCGCATGGCGGGCGTTTCTACTTCGACCGTCTCTCACGTTATTAATAACGACCGCTTCGTCAGCGAGGCGATTCGGGAGAAAGTCGAAGCCGCAGTAAAAGATCTCAACTATGCGCCGTCGGCGCTGGCGCGCAGTCTGAAGCTTAACCAGACGCGCACCATCGGCATGCTGATCACGGCCAGTACCAATCCTTTCTATTCTGAACTTGTTCGTGGCGTAGAGCGCAGCTGCTTCGAGCGTGGCTACAGTCTGGTGCTGTGCAATACTGAAGGCGACGAGCAGCGCATGAACCGCAACCTGGAAACGCTGATGCAAAAACGCGTCGACGGGCTGCTGCTGCTCTGTACCGAAACGCATCAACCTTCAAAAGAGATCATTCAGCGCTATCCTTCTATTCCCACGGTAATGATGGACTGGGCGCCGTTCGACGGGACCAGCGATCTGATTCAGGATAACTCGCTGCTGGGCGGCGATATGGCGACGCAGCACCTGATTGATAAAGGCCATACCCGCATTGCCTGCATTACCGGCCCGCTGGATAAAACCCCGGCGCGCTTGCGTCTGGAAGGCTATCTTTCGGCAATGGAGCGGGCAGGGCTTGCCATTCCTGATGGCTATCGCATCACCGGCGATTTCGAGTTTAACGGCGGTTTTGAGGCAATGCAGACGCTGCTGGCGCAAGAGCCTCGCCCGCAGGCGGTGTTTATCGGCAACGATGCGATGGCGTTTGGTGCCTATCAGGCGCTGTATCAGGCGGGACTGCGCGTTCCGGACGATATGGCTATCGTGGGCTACGATGATATCGAACTGGCGCGCTACATGACGCCGCCGCTGACCACGATCCATCAGCCGAAGGATGAACTGGGTGAGCTGGCCATCGACGTGTTGATCCACCGTATGGCGCAGCCCACGCTGCAACAGCAACGTTTGCAGCTTACTCCTGTTCTGATGGAACGCGGTTCGGTTTAGCTTTCTCTTTGTGACGCTCTTTAATCAGGTTCCGGCCATCTTTCGGTTTTAACAACATAAAGACCAGTGCCGACACCACGGTAAGCGCGCCCATGGTGATAAAGGTATAGTGGAACTGCTCAACGGTATTCGTGCCGTCAAACCCTTCATAAAACCGCAGCACCGCCGCGCTCACGGCTACCCCGAGGCTGATCGACAGCTGTTGGGTCACCGCCAGTACGCTGTTTCCGCTGCTCGCGTTCTCGTCGGTCAGGTCCGCAAGGGTGATGGTGTTCATCGACGTGAACTGCGTTGACATCGCCATTCCCAGCACAAACAGCGGCAGGATCAACATCCAGACCGGTAACGCCGCGGATTGCAGCGAGAACTGCGCAATCATCAGACCGATAAAGACCGTCACGCCAACCAGCGTTTTACGATAGCCAAACCAGCGCAGCACCTGTGTGACCGTCGATTTCGCCAGAATGGAACCCATTGCCGTGGGCGCCATCATGCAGCCGGCAATCAGCGCCGGGTAGCCGAACCCCACCTGCAGCATCAATGGCATCAGGAACGGTACGCAGCCCGTGCCCAGACGTGAGGCAATATTGCCCGCGATCCCGACGGAAAAGGTTCGGGTGTTAAAGAGAGATAAAGAGATAAGCGGTGTCGGGTGACGACGCGCATGGCGTATATAAAGAAGGAACAGCAGAATACCACTGAGGATGACGGCGAGCGCCAGCCACGTTTCAACGAGCTTCTCGCCAATGAGTTCCATGCCACTGGAGAACAGCACCAGGCTCAGTCCAAACAGGAAAAAGCCGCCCATATCGAAGCTGCGCCTTGGCGTGGTGAAGTTCGGCATATATTTGCGGGCATAGATCAGCCCTGCCACGCCAATCGGAATATTAATCAGGAAAATCCAGTGCCAGCTTGCCCAGGTAACCAGCACACCCCCGAGGACCGGGCCAAGTATTGGGCCGACCAGCCCCGGCATGGTGACAAAGTTGAGTACGGGGAGCAGTTCGCTGCGTGGGTAGGCACGCAGCAAAGCGAGGCGCGCCACCGGCATCATCATCGCGCCGCCTATTCCCTGCAGTACGCGAAAGATAACCAGCTCCGTTAATGAAGTGGAGAGCGCGCAGGCCAGTGAACCGAGCGTAAAGAGCGTTACGGCCAGCATGAAAACTCTGCGGGTACCGAAGCGATCGGCCAGCCAGCCACTTACCGGGATCAACATCGCCACCGTGAGGGTGTAGCTAATGATGGCGGACTGCATTGCCAGCGGGGAGCGGTTAAGGCTTTGCGCAATGGCGGGAAGCGCCGTATTGAGGATGGTGGCATCCAGTGCCTGCATAAAGAACGCCATGGCTGCAATCCACGGCAATCCGGCCATGCTGCGCGCTTTTTTCTCTGTCATTTATTTACCTGCTGGTGGGTTGGTGCGGTCAGCAATGCCTGACATGCAGTCAGGGCTCGCTGCCCGTCGCTCTCCTGAATGGCATCTACTATCGCCTGATGCAAATCCAGCTTTACCACTTCGTCTTGTGTAATAGAGGTAAAGTAGGTGTGGTACACCGAATGGAATAACGAAGCAAAGGAAGTGAGGAACGGATTGGCGCTCATCATATAGATATGTTCATGCCAGGCCATATCGACCTCAATCCATCGTTCCCGGTTGAAGTGTTTTTTCAGGAACACCATCTCTTCCATGAGTGCGTTAAGCTGCGCTTTCTGCTCTGCTGTCCCGAGCGTGGCGGCAAGCAGGCATGCCTGAGGTTCAAGGCTGCTGCGCATTACAAGAAAGTGATCGACGACCTGATGAAAGTTGTCTTCGGTCATCCACCAGGAGAGCAGCTCCTGATCGAGAAAATTCCAGTTATTCTGTGGCATCACGCGCGTGCCAATACGAGGGCGTGGAAGCACCATGCCTTTTGCCGTCAGGGTTTTCACCGCCTCGCGAACCGCGGTACGGCTTACTCCAAACTGCTCACCCAGCTCCAATTCACCCGGCAGGATGCTCCCCGGGGCATATTTACCCGCTAAAATCCGCTGCGCCAGCTTTTCTGCCAGCACATACGACAGGTTTTTTTGGGCGGCCAGCTGTTGTGCGCTTAATGGCATCGCTTTTATTCCTTAAAGATTCATGCTGATAATTATGCCACCTCGAATGTGATTGTGGTTGCAGATACATCAAATAGAACAATTTGTAGCTTGATTTCACCGCTGTTGGTGAAAAAAAAGGCGGATAGAAACTTTTTTTAAATTTCCTCTTGTCACGTCGGAATAACTCCCTATAATGCGCCTCCACTGACACGGAACAACGGCACACACGCCGCCGGGTCAGCAGAGAATAGCGAAAATAAACGCTTGACTCTGAAGCGGGAAAGCGTAATATGCACACCCCGCGCCGCAGCGAAAAGCGAAGCGGCACTGCTCTTTAACAATTTATCAGACAATCTGTGTGGGCACTCAAAGTGACATGGATTCTTAACGTCCTCGGACGAAAAATGAATACCAAGTCTCTGAGTGAACATACGTAATTCATTACGAAGTTTAATTCACGAGCATCAAACTTAAATTGAAGAGTTTGATCATGGCTCAGATTGAACGCTGGCGGCAGGCCTAACACATGCAAGTCGAACGGTAGCACAGAGAGCTTGCTCTCGGGTGACGAGTGGCGGACGGGTGAGTAATGTCTGGGAAACTGCCTGATGGAGGGGGATAACTACTGGAAACGGTAGCTAATACCGCATAACGTCGCAAGACCAAAGAGGGGGACCTTCGGGCCTCTTGCCATCAGATGTGCCCAGATGGGATTAGCTAGTAGGTGG